>NZ_JAJLOZ010000090.1:0-16529 GCF_025548615.1 Arthrobacter sp. A2-55
TGCCGCAGCCCTCGGCAGGCCGGTCAAAACCGCCGTCATCGGCGGGGGCCTGCTGGGCCTGGAGGCCGCCGCCGGGCTCATGAAGCTCGGCGCGGACGCCACCGTCATCAACGGCAGCGGCTGGCTCATGAACGCCCAGCTGGACGAGGGCGCCGGGCAGGCGCTGGGCCGCCTGGCCGCTGCCAAGGGCATCCGCGCCACCACCGGCAGCTACCCCGAGGCGATAGAGATGGGCGACGCCGGCCAGGTCACCGGGGTGCGCCTGGCCAGTGGCGCCGTGGTCGCCGCCGAGCTGGTGGTGTCCGCCGTGGGCGTGCGGCCCCGCGACGAACTGGCCCGGGACCAACACGGGAATGCCGCCCACGGTTTCACCCTGGGCCCGCGCGGCGGCGTGGAAATTGACGCGGCCTGCGCCACGGGCGTCCCCGGAGTCTGGGCCATCGGCGAGGTGGCCAGCTTCGGCGGCAGCTGCATGGGACTCGTGGCCCCCGCGAACACCATGGCGGAAATCGTGGCGGACCGGCTGCACGGCGGCACCGCAACGTTTCCCGGCTTTGACACGGCCACCAAGCTGAAGCTCTCCGGCGTGGACGTGGCCAGCTTCGGCGACGCCTTCGCGCAAACGCAGGACAGCCTGGAAGTGGTCTATGCGGACCCCGCCCGCGGCGTCTACCAAAAGATCGTCACGAGCCCCGACGCGAAAACCCTGCTGGGCGGCATCTTCGTGGGCGACGCAACGCCCTACACCAGCCTGCGCCCGCTGCTGGGCCGGGAGCTGCCTGCCGAGCCGGGGGCGTTCCTGTCGGCGGCCGGCGGGGGCGAGGCGCCCGGCGTCGAACTTCCCGATGACGCCATCCTGTGCTCCTGCAACAACATCTCCGCGGGCAGCATCCGGGACGCCGTCAACGGCTGCGGCAGCTGCGACGGCGCCGATCCGGTCCGGGACCTGCCCGGGCTGAAGGCCTGCACGCGCGCCGGCACCCAGTGCGGCTCCTGCGTGCCGCTGGTGAAAAAGCTCATGGAGGCCGAACTCGCCAAGTCCGGGATCTCCGTCTCCAAGGCCCTGTGCGAGCACTTCGCGATGACCCGGGCGGAACTTTTCGAGGCCGTGGGCGCGCTGGAACTGCGCAGCTTCCCGGCCATCCTGGCCCGGTTTGGCGCCGACGAGACTGCCCGGACGGGCCGCGGCTGCGACATCTGCAAGCCCACCGTGGCCTCGATCCTGGCCAGCCAGCACAGCGAATACGTGCTCGACGCCGGCCGCGGCACCCTGCAGGACACCAATGACCGCGCGCTGGCCAACATGCAAAAGGACGGCAGCTACTCCGTGGTCCCGCGCATTCCGGGCGGCGAAATCACGCCGGAGAAACTGGCCGTGATTGCCGCCGTCGCCCAGCAGTACGGCCTCTACACGAAGATCACCGGCGGCCAGCGGATCGACCTGTTCGGCGCCCGGCTGGAACAGCTGCCGGCCATCTGGAAGGTCCTGATCGACGCCGGCATGGAGTCCGGGCAGGCCTACGGGAAGTCGCTGCGCACCGTGAAATCGTGTGTGGGCTCCACCTGGTGCCGCTTCGGCGTGCAGGACTCGGTGGGCATGGCCATCGCGCTGGAACTGCGCTACCGGGGACTGCGCAGCCCGCACAAGATCAAGCTGGGCGTCTCCGGCTGTGCCCGCGAATGCGCCGAGGCCCGCGGCAAGGACGTGGGCGTGATCGCCACCGCGGACGGCTGGAACCTGTACGTGGGCGGCAACGGCGGCGCCACCCCGGCCCACGCGCAGCTGCTCGCCAAGGACCTCGACGATGCCACGCTCATCAGCTACATCGACCGCTACCTCATGTACTACATCCGCACCGCCGACAGGCTCCAGCGCACCGCCCGCTGGCAGGAAGAGCTCGACGGCGGCCTGGCGCACGTGGTGGACGTGGTGGTGAACGACTCCCTGGGCATCGCCGCGGACCTCGAGGCGGCCATGGCGCTGCACGTGGAGAACTATGAGGACGAATGGGCCGCCACCCTGGCCGACCCCGAACGGCTCCGGCGGTTCCGGCCCTTCATCAACGCCCCCGATGCGGCCGACGACGGCATCACGTTTGTGCCCGAACGCGGCCAGATCCGCCCCGCAACCGAGCAGGAAAAGGCAGGAGCACCATGATGACGCGCACCCGCACCCGCCGCGCCGGCCGCATCACCCTGGTGGGCGGCGGTCCCGGCCCGGCGGACCTGCTCACCGTCCGGGCCGTGCGCGCCCTGGCCACGGCTGACGTGGTCTATTTTGACCGGCTGGGACCCACCCGGGACCTGGCGGAGCTGGCCCCGCACGCGACCTTTGTGGACGTGGGCAAGACGCCGGGGCACCACCGGGTCCCGCAGCAGGAAATCCAGGTGCGCATGATCGACGGCGCCCGGGCGGGGCTGCATGTGGTCCGGCTCAAGGGCGGGGACCCGTTCGTGTTTGGCCGCGGAGGGGAGGAACTGGCCGCGGCAGTGGCGGCCGGCATCCCGGTCACGGTGGTGCCGGGCGTCTCCAGCGCCATCTCGGTGCCGGGCGCCGCGGGAATCCCCGTGACGCACCGCAATGTCAGCCACCTGTTCACGGTGGTGTCCGGCCACGCACCCCTGGAACCGCACGAATACCGGCACCTGGCCGGGCTGGGCGGGACCATCGTGGTGCTCATGGGCATCGGCACGCTGCCTTCCCTGGTGGCCGGGTTGCGCCTGGCGGGACTGTCGAATGTTACGCCGGTGGCCGTCGTCGAACGCGGTTTCAGTAACACGCAGCGCACCACCACGGCCACGCTGGGTAGCATTGTCAGCGCGTCGTCGGCCTGCCGCAATCCCGCGGTGATTGTCATTGGGGACGTGGTGGCCCTGGCGCACAGCGGCGGCCTGCCGGTGGCGGACTTTCTGCCGGGCTGCGTGCACGAAAGCCTGAAGCGCGCTTGAAGGAGCCCATGAACCGTTCGCCAGCCACAGCCCTGCCGCTGCAGGGATACCGGATCGGGGTGACCGCACACCGGCGCGCCGGGGACCTCATCGAGGCCCTGGAACGGCGCGGCGCCCGGGTTTTGCATGCGCCGGCGCTGCGGATCGCCCCCGTGGCGGACGATGAGGTGCTGCTCGCTGAGATTGCCGCCGTCATCGAGGCTGCGCCAGACATCGTGCTGGTCACCACGGCGTATGGGATGCGGCGCTGGTGCGAAGCTGCGGACGCCGCCGGGCGCGGGGAGGAACTGCTGGCCGTGCTGGCCCGGGCGGACATCTACGTGCGCGGGCCCAAGGCGCGCGGTGCCGTGCGTGCCGCCGGGCTGGACGACGCCGGCATCAGTGCGGATGAGACCACGGCGGCACTGACCGACATGGTGGTGGCCGCCGGGGTGCGCGGCAAGACGGTGGCCGTCCAGGTCCACGGTTTCACGGACGTTGCCGCCCTGGCCCGGCTGCGCGACGCCGGCGCAGACCTGCTGACGGTGACGCCGTACCGCTGGGTCAATGCCGAATCCGGGGACAGGCTGTCCCAGTTGATCGACGCCGTTGCCGACCGTGAGCTGGACGTCATCACGTTCACCAGCGCACCCGCCGCCGACGCCGTGCTGAGTGCGGCCGCCGAGTCCGGCCGGGGTGCTGAATTTCTGGCCGCGCTGCGGGGGTCGGAGCTGGGAGCCCCGCCAGGGCCAGGCGCGCTGCGGGGGGCGGCGCCGGGCGCCCCTGCCAACCCGGCCACCGCAGCTGGCGGGCAGGCCGCGGTGGTAAGCGCCGCCGTCGGGCCCGTCACGGCCGCACCGCTGCTGGCGGCGGGGATCACGCCCCTGGTGCCCGAGCGGTTCCGGATGGGCGCGCTGATCCGGCTGGTGTGCGAGCACCTTGAGGCGGCCGGTTCGCTGCGCGTGGAAACCGGCGCCGGGCTGCTGGAGGTGCGTGGCAGCGTGCTGCTGGCCGGCGGCATCCCGGTGCCGCTGGCGCCTGCGCCGCTCCACCTGCTGCGGGCCCTGATGGCGGCGGGAGGTGCGGTGCGGTCGCACGCCGAACTGGCTGCCGAGCTGGGCCCGGGTGAATCCGACAACGCCCTGCACATGGCCGTCAGCCGCCTGCGCGCCGCGCTCCCCGACCCCACCGTGGTGGAGACGGTGGTCAAGCGCGGCTACCGGCTCCGGGTGTAGCCCGACCCGGCGAGCGCCACCAGTTCGCCGGCGGGCCCGGCCAGCACGCGCGGCCCCTTCCAGACGGCCCGGATGCGCCGGTCCAGCTTGACGCCGGCCACCGGCACTTCCACCAGTTCACCGCGTTCGACGCCGGCGCGCACGGCAAAGTCGCTCAGCACGGCCGCCCCGGCGCCCGCCGTAACGGCGATCAGCACGGCCGGGTTGCTGCGAAGTTCCAGGGCGGGGGCCAGCTGGGCATGCCCGCGCAGGGCCCCCTCCAATGCCGTCCGGGTCCCCGAGCCGGCTTCCCTGACCACCAGTTCTGCCGCCGCCAGCTCGTGCGCCGAAAGCGGGGTTCCGCGCCGGGCCCAGGGATGGTCGGGGGCCACCACCACCACCAGCCGGTCGGCGGCCACCACCATGCGGCGGAGCCCGGAGGGGATGGTGGGGGACTCGACAAAGCCGACGTCGGCGCTCCCCTGGGCAACCTGCTCAAAGATGTGGCGGGAGTTTTCCACATCCAGTTCCACCAGGGTTTCGGGGTGGCTGCGCCTGAAGGCCGTGAGCCAGCCCGGCATCAGGTATTCGGCCACCGTCAGGCTGGCCCCCACGTGCAGGTGGCTGTTTTTCGCCGCGCCGAGCAATCCGGCCGAATGCAGCAGCCCGCGGATGCCCGCCACCACGGCCCGGGCCTCCGGCAGCAGCGCCCGGCCGGCGTCGGTCAGCCGGGACCCCGAGGCGGACCGGTCCAGCAGCGCCACGCCCAGTTCATGTTCCAGCCTGGCCATGGCACGGCTGGCGTTGGGCTGGGCCATGGCAACGCTCCGTGCGGCGGCACTGAGGCTTCCCTGCTCGGCGACGGCGACCAGCAGTTCCAGGGCGGCGGGATCGGGCCAGCGTGTGCTCATATCAAAACGATATACCTCCATCCCGTTTTGGCGGCTATCGCGACGGCGGCTTCCGGGAAACCATGGATACATGACCACCCAGGAACTTAAACACATTGATGCCGCCCTGCCCTCACCTCTGGAGCGGATCGTCTCCCGGTTCGGCACCTTCCTCCGCTCATGGGGGCCGGCACGCTGGAAGTCCCTGGCGCCCGGGCTGGCCGTTGCCGCCACGGCCGCCGCGGCAGCCCTGACCATCGCCTCCCTGTGGCCCGGTGCCAGCACCCTCCTGATCGCCATCATCATCGGGGTCCTGCTGCGCAACTTCGTCCCCCTCCCGGCGGTGCTGACGCCCGGCCTCAACTACGCCGCGAAAACCCTGCTGCGCGCCGGCGTCGTGCTGCTTGGCTACCAGCTGCTGGTGTCCGATGTGCTCTCCCTGGGCCCCGGCATGATCCTGGTGGTGGTGTGCATTGTTGGCCTGGGCATCACGGGTACCCTGCTGGTGGGAAAGTGGCTGGGGATCGGCCCCACCCAGCGGCTGCTGATTGCCTGCGGCTTCTCCATTTGCGGCGCGGCCGCGGTGGCCGCCGTCGACGGTGTCATTGAAACGAAGGAACGCCGTGAGGTGATGACCGCCGTCGCGCTGGTGGTGATTTTTGGGACGCTCATGATCCCCGTGGTGCCCGCTGCCGCGGCCCTGCTGGGACTGGGCAACTACGACGCCGGCCTGTGGGCGGGCGGTTCCATCCACGAAGTGGCGCAGGTGGTGGCGGCCGGCGGGACCATCGGCGGCGCGGCCCTCGGCATCGCCGTGATAGTCAAGCTGGCCCGCGTCCTCATGCTGGCCCCCGTCATGGCAGTCATCAGCGTCCAGCGGCGCCGGTCCATGGGAGCGTCGGACACTGCGCGCAAGCCTCCCATCATGCCGCTTTTTGTGCTGTGCTTCATCCTCATGATGGCCCTGCGTGCCAGCGGCTGGCTGCCCCCCGTGGCGCTGGACTGGTCCAAGACGGGGCAGAACTTCCTGCTGGCCGCGGCCATGTTCGCCCTTGGCACCGGCGTGCACGTGAAGTCGCTGCTGGCCGTGGGCTTCCGGCCGTTTGTCCTGGCGGCCATCTCCACCGTGTGGGTTGCCGGGCTGGCGCTGGGAGGCGTGCTGATTTTCGGCCGCCCGGTGTGACACCATTGATGCAACTGACCACCCACAGGAAGGGCACACCAATGACGCCGCACGCCTCATCCACACCCCAGGATGCCAGCACCGGGCTCGCCGCCTACATCGACCACACGCTCCTCAAGCCCGAAGCGTCCGAGGCGGACATCCTCCAGCTCTGCAAGGAAGCCGCCGAACACCACTTCAAGTCGGTCTGCGTCAACCCGCTCTGGGTGGAAACCGCCAAGCGTGCCCTGCGCGGGACGGGCGTGCTCACCTGCGCCGTGGTCGGATTCCCGCTCGGCGCGAACAACACGGACGTGAAGGTGTTCGAGGCCCGCGGAGCCACCATGGACGGTGCCGACGAGGTGGACATGGTCATCAACATTGCCGCCGCCCGCGCCCTCGACAAGGAGACCCTGGTGAACGACATCTCCGCCGTCGCCGAGGTGGTCCACGGCGAGGAATCCCTGCTGAAGGTCATCATTGAAACCTCGCTGCTCAGCGACGCGGAGAAGGTGCTGGCGTGCCAGGCCGCCGTCGAGGCCGGGGCGGACTACGTCAAGACCTCCACGGGCTTCAACGGCGGGGGCGCCACGGCGCAGGACGTGGCCCTGATGCGCCAGACGGTGGGCCCGAACATCGGCGTCAAGGCCTCCGGCGGAGTCCGCAGCCGCGAAAAGGCCGAGGAAATGATCGCCGCCGGCGCCACCCGCATCGGCACCAGCTCCGGGATCGCCATTGTCACCGGCGCGCAGGGCACGGGCTCCTACTAAAACGTACTAAGATCGGTGGTAGATCAGAGTGCCGGACGTCCGGTGCACCCACCAGGATCCCCGTTTTTGGGGTTAGGAGGAACCGTGTCCAACGGCAGCTACCGTCGCGAGAACAACCTTGCGCAGTCCGTCATCATGTTTGTTATTTTCTTTGGCCTGTTCGTTGGCGGCATTTTCGCCATGTCGTTCTGGAGCCTGGAAACCCCCGAGCACGCGTTCATCCCCGGCATCATCGCGTTTGCCTGCGTGTTCCTTGCCCTGGTCATCCCGCTGACGTGGATCGGCCGCTCGGACTCTGCCGGAGAGTAACCCCTTCTCCCCAACTGTGCGTCAGAAAGTGCACGGATTTGGCTAGTTTTCCGCCGAATCGCTGCAGTTTCTGACGCACAGTTTTTTTAATGCACGACGGCGGCACCCGCCGGCCCCGCCACAGTCCTACGGCGCCGGCGCAGGGACCACCTCAAAAATCGCCTCCAGCACGCCCTCCGCCCACGAAAGCACCTCGGCGTCGGCCAGGTCGCGGCCGCCAACCCGGGCCGTCTTCGGCTTGGGGATCAGGATCGCATTCAGCGCGGGCTTCACCATGGACCCCGGGTACATGCGGTTCAGGCGCATCTGCTTGGACTCAGGCAGGTCCGCCGGCGCAAACTTGATGAAGTTGCCCTGCAGCGCCACATCGGACAGGCCCGCGGCGCGTGCGTGGACCTTGAACCGGGCCACGGCAATCAGGTTCACGGCGGCCGGGGGCAGCTCGCCGTAGCGGTCCACCAGCTCGGCCACGACGTCGTCGATCTCCACCAGCGACACCGCGGCCGCCAGCTTCCTATACGCCTCCAGGCGCAGGCGCTCCCCCGGCACGTAGTCGTGCGGGAGGTGCGCGTTGACGGGCAGCTCAATCTTCATCTCCGCCACCCGGTCCTCGCCCTCACCCCGGAACGAAGCCACGGCCTCGCCCACCAGGCGGATGTACAGGTCAAAACCCACGCCCTGGATGTGGCCGGACTGCTCCCCGCCCAGCAGGTTGCCGGCGCCGCGGATCTCCAGGTCCTTCATGGCCAGCGCCATGCCCGCCCCGAGCTCGTTGTGGGCCGCCACGGCCTTGAGCCGCTCCAGCGCCACCTCACCCAGCGGCTTGTCCGCCGGGTAGAGGAAGTAGGCATACGCCCGTTCGCGGCCGCGGCCCACACGCCCGCGCAGCTGGTGCAGCTGGGCCAGGCCGTAGTTGTTGGCCTGCTCCACGATCAGGGTGTTGGCGTTGGAGATGTCCAGGCCGGTCTCGATGATGGTGGTGCACACCAGCACGTCAAAGCGCTTCTCCCAGAAGTCCACGATGATCTGCTCCAGCCGGGACTCGGACATCTGCCCGTGCGCCACGGCAATCCGGGCGTCCGGCACCAGCTGCTGGATGTGCGCGGCGGTGCGGTCAATGGATTTAACCCGGTTGTGCACATAAAAAACCTGGCCTTCGCGCATCAGTTCGCGCCGGATCGCGGCGGCCACCTGCTTGTCCGTGTACCCGCCGACGTACGTCAGGACGGGGTGCCGCTCCTCCGGCGGGGTGGCCAGCGTGGACGTTTCGCGAATGCCCGTCATGGACATTTCCAGCGTGCGCGGGATGGGCGTGGCGCTCATGGCCAGCACATCCACATTGGTGCGCATCTTCTTCAGCGCCTCCTTGTGCTCCACGCCGAAGCGCTGTTCCTCGTCCACAATCACCAGGCCCAGGTCCTTGAAGCCAAAGTCCTTGGACAGCAGCCGGTGCGTGCCGATCACCACGTCCACGGCGCCGGAGCGCACGCCGTCCATGATTTCCTTGGATTCCTTGCCCGTCTGGAACCGCGAAAGCGGCCGCACCCGGATGGGGAAGCCGGAAAAGCGCTCGTTGAACGTCTCATAGTGCTGCTGCGCCAGCAGCGTGGTGGGCACCAGCACAGCCACCTGCTTGCCGTCCTGCACGGCCTTGAACGCGGCGCGGACGGCGATTTCGGTCTTGCCGTAGCCCACGTCGCCGGAAATCAGGCGGTCCATGGGCACTTCCTTCTCCATGTCCGCCTTGACCTCGTTGATGGCGATGAGCTGGTCCGGCGTCTCCACGTACGGGAACGCCTCCTCCAGCTCGGCCTGCCAGGGCGTGTCCGGCCCGAACGCGTGCCCCTTGGACGCCATGCGCGCCGAGTACAGCCGGATCAGGTCGGCCGCAATTTCCTTCACCGCCTTGCGCGCCTTGGACTTGGTCGCCGCCCAGTCCGATCCGCCCATCTTGGACAACGACGGCGCGTCCCCGCCCACGTAGGCCGTCACCTGGTCCAGCTGGTCGGTGGGCACAAACAGCCTGTCCCCCGGCGCCCCGCGCTTTGACGGCGCGTATTCGAGGACCAGGTATTCGCGCAGCCCCACCCCGCCGGCGGTTGAGCCTGTCGAAACCCCGGCCACCTTCCGCTGGATCAGCTCCACAAACTTGCCCACGCCGTGCTGTTCATGCACCACGAAGTCGCCAGCGTGCAGCTGCAGCGGGTCCACCACGTTGCGCCGCTTCGAGGGCAGCTTGCGCATGTCCTTGGTGGAGACCGCCGAGGCCCGCCCCAGCAGGTCGGCCTCGGTCAACAGGCCCAGCTTGAGCGAGTCAAGCACAAAGCCGCGGCCCACGTCCGCCGTCGTCACCTCAATGATGCCCGGCTGCGGCCTCTCGGCCAGCGATTCCACGCGCGACGCCGGGATGTTGGCTTCGTGGAACAGCTCGGCCAGGCGCTGGGCGGGTCCGGGGCCCTCGGTGGCCACCACCACGCGCCACTGGTCCTTCACGCGGGAGCCGATGAACTCCATCATTTCGGCCACATCCCCGCGGTAGCCGCGCGGTTCCCGGGCGTGGAGGTTGACGGAATCGACGTCCAGGACCAGTTCGTCGTCCTGGGCCAGGGACGTGATGGACCACCACCCCACGCCGTGCTCCAGGGCGGCGGAGCGGGTCTCGGCCAGGGACTTAAAGGAGGCGGCGTCCAGGTTGATGCCCTGGGCGGCAAGCCCCTGGGATGCGAGGTCCAGCGGGGCCGTGCCACCGTCGGACGCGGTGGACCAGGCGGCCTCCAGGAATTCCTCGTTGGTGGATTCGAGGTCGTGAGCGCGGGCCCGGACCTTTTCCGGCTCCAGCAGCACGGCGATGGACCCGGCCGGGAACAGCGAGGCCAGCGGCACCATGCCGTCCACCAGCGCCGGAGCCAGCGATTCCATGCCCTCCACGGCAATGCCGCCGGCAATTTTTTCCAGCATTGCGACCGCCGCGGGCATGCTGTTCTTCAGTTTCGCGGCCCGGCCCATGACGGTGGGCGTGATGAGAATTTCACGGCACGGCGGCGCGTAGAGCTCGGTGGGCTGGGCCACCTCGCCCTTGACCGAGTGCAGCGAGCGCTGGTCGGCAATGGAGAACCAGCGCATGGCCTCCACCTCATCGCCGAAAAATTCGATCCGGATGGGGTGGTTTTCGGTGGGCGGGAACACGTCCAAAATGCCGCCGCGCACGGCAAATTCGCCGCGGTGCGTGACCATGTCCACGCGCGCGTAGGCGGCGTCGGCCAGCCGTTGGACCAGCTCCGTGAACGGGACCTCCTCGCCCACCTTGACGCGGACCGGCACCAGCTCGCCCAGGCCGGCCACAATCGGCTGGACCACCGCACGGATAGGTGCCACAACAACGCGAAGGTGGGTGCCGGCGTCGTACTCGGGATGGGCCAGGCGGCGCAGCACGGCCAGGCGGCGGCCCACGGTGTCGGAGCGCGGTGAGAGGCGTTCATGCGGGAGGGTTTCCCAGCTGGGGAACTCGGCCACGGCGGCCTCGGGCAGGAAGGAGCGGAGGGCGGCCACGGTGTCCTCGGCCTCGCGGCCCGTGGCGGTCACGGCCAGCACGACGCCGGGTCCCCCACCGTGTGCCCCGGCTTCAGCGAGCCCGTCGGCCAGTTCGGCGAGCAGCACCGGGCGCATGCCGGAGGGCGCGCTGAAGGACAGGTCGGTGCTGCGCTGTGCGGGATCGGCGGAGGCATAGGTGCGGACCCGGGCAAAAATGGGGTCCTCGGCCAGGGCAAGGCGCAGGCCTGCAAGACTCATGGGCTGAAATTCTCCTTGAAACGGCGGCGCCGCGGGGGCTGGCGAATGGCACGTGAACAGCACGAAAACCCGGAATTCACAATGAATGCCGGGACGTCCCCAGCTTACTCCGGGCACGGCGCGTCAGGGTATTCTAAGAGCTGCTCCCCGCCCCAAACCCCTTCGGAGGAACCATGGCACTCGCCGCTTCGACCACCCTTTCCGCCCCGGCCCAGCGCGTCACGGACGTCTTCACGAACGAAGAATTCATCAAGCACGTCAGCTTCACGGTGGGCGGCGAGCTGAAGTCCTACGAGATCAGCGGCCCCACCACCGGCGCGTTCACCACCAAGACCGTGCGCACCCTGCCCACCACGCGCATGCCCGACATTGCCCGCAAGGTGGTGGGCGACACCCTGACCGTCACGCAGCTGGAGGAATGGGACGCCCCGGCCGCCGACGGTTCACGCAGCAACCGCATCACGCTCACCGTGGCCAAGGCTCCGCTGGACGTCACGGCCGTGCAGAAGCTCTCCGTCTCCGGGGAGTCCACGCTGGTGGAGCTCACGGGCGAGGTGAAGTCGTCCATTCCGTTCCTGGGCGCGAAGATTGCCGGCGCGGCCGAGCCCGTCATCGGCAAGGCGCTGAACCTGCAGGCCACCCTGGCCCAGGAATGGTTGAACGAACACCCCTGACGTGTACGGCTGGCCCTGAGTCCGGCTTATTCGGCCCACGTTCGCCGAGTGTACATAGGTCCGCCCAGGTTTGCCGAGTGTACATATACGGCGACAGGGCGGCCCGCCAGATCGCCAGAGATGTACTCTCGAATCCCACGGCTCGTCCACGGCACTGACCCGACAGGCCCACCTTCCGCCGAGTGTACATATACGGCGACAGGGCCGGCCCCTGGATCGCCAGAAATGTACAGTCGAATCCCACAGCTCTTCCACGGCGGTCAGTTCGCAGCGATGGCGACTTAGACCTGGGCTAAGTCGCCATCCCTGCTGACTCGCGTGGTGGGGGGCCGTCAGAGTGCACAAATTGGGTCCATGACAACCGGCGGTGCAGCTCCTGCGACCATTCCGGCGCCCAACCCGCAAGAGCTGCACCACCAAACCCCGACACGGCCCCCAACCCGCAGGAGCTGCACCACCGAATCCATAATGACGAGGTGGAGGCACTGACCCGGCGGTCAGTTCGCAGCGATGGCGACGTAGACCTGGGCTAAGTCGCCATCCCTGCTGACTCACGGGCCGACGCACGTGCAGGGCGGCCGTCGGGGTGCACAAATTGGGTCCATGACAATCGGTGGTGCAGCTCCTGCGACCATTTCGGCGCCCAACCCGCAGGAGCTGCACCACCAAACCCCGACACAGCCCCCAACCCGCAGGAGCTGCACCACCAAACCAACAATGGCGAGGTGGAGGCTCTTCCACGCCGATCAGTTCGCAGCGATGGCGACTTAGCCAACGTCTAAGTCGCCATCGCTGCTGACTCACGTGCCGGACGGCCGTCACCGCCCCGGCCCCCCCGACACGCCGTGCACCGTTACCGTTTTGTTATCTGGGCCTCCTTTCGGGTAACGTGTTTATCGGTCTCCCAAGAGCGTCCGGCACAGTCCGGGCACCTGCACTTGCGTCGGCGGCCGCGTTCGCCGAGAGCCTGGGGGTTCTCCAGCCGGACGCATTGCTGCCGCACCGAAGCACGCCCCCAGCACGCCGCTACAAGACAGCTGCGTCCCAACCCGGGAGATCCATGCCCTTTAAGCACATCCCTGCCCACCGCAACGACGCGCCGACAAGCACAAACGCCCGCAAGGCACCAGGCCGCAAAACACTCATGATCCTGACGGTCGGCGCCCTGGCCCTGACCGGTTGCGGCATCGCAACTACCGCCTCACTGGCAAGCGCCCCCTCCGCCGAGCTCGCCTCGGTACACTCATCAGTGCACAAGTCGACCCACAAGTCCGACGACCGCACGGAAGGACGGGATCGCACGGAAAAGCACACAGCCAAGCCCACGGCAAAGCCCAGCCCCTCCGCCACGCCGTCGCCCACGCCAAGCACGACGCCGCAGCCCACTACCAGCCCCACGGCGGCTCCCAGCCCCTCACCGAGCACAGCGCCGGCTCCGAGCCCCACCTCAAGTCCCAGCCCGAGCACGGCCCCGATCACCAACCCCATTACCCTGCCTGCCCCTGCACCGTCGGGTGACGGAACCACGGCCGCCGCCAAATTCGGCTGGGGCTCCGTTGTGGCCGGCGACGAGTTCAACTACACAGGCGCCCCCGACTCCACCAGGTGGAGCGTGTACAACAGCGCCGGCCACGCGGGCAACGGCACGCGCACGCCGTCGGCCTGGTCCGTAGCCAACGGAGTGGCAACGGTCAAGGGCGACTCAGCCGGGAACACCGGAGGCATGTCGGCCAAGTTTGCCCAGCAAAAGTACGGGCGCTGGGAAACCCGGATGCGCACCAACGCCCGGGACCCGCAGTACCACCCCGTGCTGATCCTGTGGCCCAACAACAACACCACGAACAAGTGTGCGGAGATCGACTACGCCGAGGGCAATGAAGAGACCACGAAGATGAAGTTCTTCCTGCACTACGCGTGCGGCGGCTCCAACTTCCAGACCACCACCGCCACCACGGTTGACACCACCCAGTGGCACAACTACGCCGTGGAGTGGACCCCCACCTCCATCACCGGCTACATTGACGGCGTCAAGACGTTCACCGACACCGATCCGTCCCACCAGCCCGACAACGGCATGCACCAGACACTGCAGCTGGACTGGTTCCCCAGCGGCGCGGCCACTGCCCCGTCGCAGATGCAGGTGGATTGGGTCCGCGTGTACAAGTAGCACCACCTGCCACCCACGTAAAACAAGCAAAAAAACAAGTAGCGCTGCGGCCAAGTCAAGTAGGCCGCAGCGCTTCTTGCTGTCCGGCCGCGGCGTACTCTAGGCCTAGCCGCTGAAGAAAACGCCAGTGAAACAAAGGGAAAACACTGGAAGAACGCTCTTCAGTTCGGTGTCAGCAAGGTCTCTCCAAGGTCTTCGTTTCTTAATATCATTGCCGCCGGCCGCCACTGGGATGCAGCCCCCGGCAAGGGACACGCAGCCCCATCCGGGACCGCAGTGTCCTTCCGCTTAACGTGGAGGAAGCAATGACATATTTGGGGCCAACACCAGCCGCCAAAACCGTGCCCAGCCATGGGCACCCGGACCATGGACATCAGGACCATGGACATCAGGACCAGGGCCATCAAGACCATGCCAACAAGGACCAGTGGGATGACGCCCGCTGGGAGCATAACGAGTGGCGCCAAGACCTGGCCGCCGCCCACACCACCGGACGACATCCATCCGTCAGCCTGGTGATCCCCACCCTCAATGAGGCCCGCAACCTGCCATGGGTGCTGCGCCGCATCCCGGATTTCGTGGACCAGGTGCTCATTGTGGACGGCCGCTCCGAGGATGACACCGTTGAGGTGGCCCGCGCCGTGCGGCCCAGCGTGGAGATTGTCCTTGAACCCGAGAAGGGCAAGGGCGCCGCCATCCGCGCCGGCTTCGCCGCCAGCACCGGGGATCTCATAGTGATGATCGACGGCGACGGCAGCATGGACCCGGGCGAAATCGGCTGGTATACAGCGTTGCTGAGCAGCGGTTTCGACTTCGTCAAGGGCTCCCGCTACCTCACCGGCGGCACCTCGGATGACCTCACGTGGCTCCGCGGACAAGGCAACCGGGCGCTCACGGGCCTGGCCAACGCCGCCTGCCACCGCCATTTCTCCGACCTTTGCTACGGGTACGTGGGACTGC
This sequence comes from Arthrobacter sp. A2-55, assembly GCF_025548615.1. Classification (NCBI taxonomy): domain Bacteria; kingdom Bacillati; phylum Actinomycetota; class Actinomycetes; order Micrococcales; family Micrococcaceae; genus Arthrobacter; species Arthrobacter sp. A2-55. The sequence goes on from NZ_JAJLOZ010000090.1 coordinate 14,864, forward strand.
GCCGCCAATGCCTGCCCCTCCTGGAACTCTCGTCCAGCGGCTTTGAAATCGAGACTGAACTGGCGGTCCGCGCATCGCTGGCGGGCCTGCGCATAGCCGAAGTCCCCACGCACGAATGGAACCGGCTCTCCGGAAACTCCAACCTGCGCACCTTCCGGGACGGCTGGCGCGTGCTCCACACCTTGGTGCGGGAGTGGTCGGCCTGGGATTCGCCCACGGCGGGGGCCATGGCGGAGTCCATGCAGCGGATCCACTACCAGGAACTACCGGTGGACATCAGCCGGTCCCCTTCGGATCCAGCTGAACTGCTCCACCCCGCCCCATTGCTCCGCCCGGCGATGGGGGCCTGAGATGGATGCCGAAATGAGACCCCAAACGCCGGCCCAAAGGCCCGTCCAAAGGCTAGCCCAACCACCCGCCGGCAAGAAGGCGTCCCTCCCCACGGCCACCGTGGTGATCTGCGCCTACACGGAGGAGCGCTGGGACTGGCTGCAGCAGGCCATCGCCTCCGTCCAGTCCCAAAGCGTTGCCCCGCACGAGCTCATCATTGTGGTGGACCACAACCTGACGCTGCAAAAGCGGCTCCTGCACCAGGTCACGGGCGCCTACACGCTGGAAAACAACGGCGCCAAGGGCCTTTCCGGGGCCAGGAACACGGGCGTGCTGGCGGCCACGGGAGAGATTGTGGCCTTCCTGGACGACGACGTCGTGGCGCACCCTGACTGGCTCCGACGCCAGTTGGAGCTGTACGACGATCCAGCGGTGTACGCCGTCGGCGGGCAAATCGACCCGCTCTGGGAAAACGGCCGCCCCGCCCACTTCCCGCACGAACTCGACTGGATCGTGGGCTGCTCCTACCGCGGCCTGCCGAGGGTTGCCGCGCAGGTCCGCAATGTCATTGGCGCCAGCATGTCCTTCCGCCGCTCCGTCTTTGAGGACGCCGGCCTGTTCGATGAACGCATGGGCCGCACGTCTTCCCCGCGCGGCTGCGAGGAGACGGAGCTGTGCATCCGCACGGCGGCCCTTCGCCCGGGCGGCCGGGTGGTCTACGAGCCGGCTTCGCTGGTGCAGCACCACGTCACGGCGGCCCGCACCACCATGGGCTACATGCTGGCGAGGTCGTGGGGCGAGGGCATCTCGAAGGCGCAAATCTCCGCGCTGCCGGGGGCACCGCGGCGGCTGGCGCCGGAACGCCGCTACGTCTCCGAGGTGCTGCCCAAGGCAGTGATCCGCAGCCTGGCCGACGGCGGCACTGCCGGCCTGGCGCGCAGCGGAGCCATTCTTTCCGTGTTGGCTGCAACCGCGGCCGGCTACTTGGTGGAGCGGGCACGGCGCCCGCTGGCCTCGGTGCACGCCCCGCGGCGCGGCGCCGGCAAGATGGAGGCGGCGTCATGACCAGCAAGAGAACTACATTCCGCAACATTGTGATGGCGGCGGCGCTGACGCTTGCCTCCGCAACGGCTGCCGCGGCGTCCACCCCGCCGCCCACCGGCTCGCCCACCGCGACCGCGCCAACCACGGCAGCAAGTCAAAGCCCGACGGCGGCCAGCCCGACGACGGCGACGGCTACGACGGCGGCGCCCAAGACGACCACGGCGGCACCCGCCGTGTCAGCGCCAAGCAAGCTGACCGGCGTCGAGCTTAAGGCAAAACCATCGCCCAAGCC
>NZ_JAJLOZ010000091.1:0-16075 GCF_025548615.1 Arthrobacter sp. A2-55
CGCTGGTTTTTGGGTTGATCATGATGGGTCCAGTCTAGCGAATGGCCTAACGGCGGCGCCGCGGCGGGAGGAGGGTGACGCCGTCGGGCACGGGGGGAAGCCCGGCAAAGGTGCAGACCATTTGCGACCATGCCTCCAGATGTGGCTGGACGGCCGCGGACGTGGGCGTCCACGAAGCCCGGAGCTCGATGTCAACGGCGTCGGGGCGGGCGGCCAGTGTGCCGTAGCTTTCGGAGAGAATCCGGGTGGCCGTGCCGCCGGCGGAACGGTGGCCCGCGCCGTGCTCCTCGAGGGCTTCCACCAGCCAGGCCCAGGCGACATTGCCCAGCAGCGCGTCATTGCCAATGTCGGCCTCCAGCTGCGCCCTGATGTAGGTGACAATCCGGAACGTGCCCTCCCACAGGGGGGACCCGTTGGGATCGTGGAGCAGGATGAAGCGCCCCGTGGCGAGTTCCTCGCCGTCGGCCATGACCTCGGCACCCAAGGCCACCCCGAAAGGGGCCAGCCTGGTGGGGGCGGGTATTTCCTCAAGCGTGAGTTCGCTGCGGTTTTGGGCGGCCCGCAGCGAGGCCAGGGCGGCCTGGAAATCGGGGGGAAGCAGCTGCGGTGTGCTCACCTTGGCAGGTTATTGCGTTCGCACCTGGTTCCGGCGCAGGCGCGCCGCTGGGCGCCTGCGCCGGGCCCACAGGGCGCAGCGGGTCCGCAGCGGTCAGGCGCCGACTTCGCGGCGGATGGCCGCCACGAATGCGTCAATGTCCTCTTCGGTGGTGTCGAAGGAACACATCCAGCGCACCTCGCGGGCGGCCTCGTTCCAGTCGTAAAAGCGGAACGATTCGCGCAGGCGGTCGGCCACGCCCTCGGGCAGCACTGCGAAGATCCCGTTGGACTCGGTGGCCTGCGTGGCATGCACCTGGGGAATCCCGTCCACGGCTGCGCGGAGCCTGGCTGCCATGGCGTTGGCGTGGCCGGCCGACTTCAGCCACAGGCCGTCCTCAAGCAGGGCCAGCAGCTGGGCGGAGATGAAGCGCATCTTCGAGGCCAGCTGCATGTTCATCTTGCGCAGGTAGATCAAACCGTCGGCGGCCGCGGGGTTGAGGGCCACCACGGCCTCGCCAAACATGATGCCGTTCTTGGTGCCGCCGAAGGAGAGAATGTCCACGCCGGCGTCGGAGGTGAACTCCCGCACCGGCACGTCCAGGAAGGCGGCCGCGTTGGCCAGCCGGGCGCCGTCCATGTGGACCTTCATCCCCAGGGAGTGGGCATGGTCGCAGATGGCCTTGACCTCGGCGGGCGTGTAGCAGGTGCCCAGCTCGGTGGTCTGTGTGATGGAGACGGCCAGGGGCTGCGCGCGGTGCTCGTCGCCAAAGCCCCAGGCTTCCTTGTCAATGAGCGCAGGCGTCAGCTTGCCGTCGGGTGTGGCCACAGCCAGCAGCTTCATGCCGCCCACGCGTTCGGGCGCGCCATTTTCATCGCAGTTGATGTGCGCCGTCGTGGCGCACACCACGGCGCCCCAGCGCGGCAGCAGTGACTGCAGGGCCGTCACGTTCGCCCCGGTGCCGTTGAAAACGGGGAACACGTCCACGGGCTTGCCGAACAGTTCCGCCAGTTTTTCACCCAGCCGCACGGTGTACACGTCCTCGCCGTAGGACACCTGGTGCCCCTCGTTTGCTGCGGCCAGGGCGGCCAGCACCTCCGGATGGACGCCGGAGTAATTGTCCGAGGCAAAGCTGCGCACGGCCGGGTCGTGCAGGCGGGAGGGGGACGAAATGGTGTCAGTGGTCACTGCAAGCCTTCTAGTTGAGTACGATGCGGGCGCCGTTGAGCTGCCCCGCAGGAGTGGAAAAGAGCCCCACCACAGTCTGCCCCAGTGCGGCGACGTCGGTGAAACCCGGGAACTTCCTTTCGGGCGAGGCGGCGCGCATGGCGTCATCCACCAGGGCCTTCACCACCAGCACGACGGCGGCCGGCCCGTCGCCGGCGCGCGCGGCCTGCGCCGTGGTTGCGCCGGCATCCGCCGTGGCCAGTCCGCCCGAGGGCAGCAGCTCGCCGGCGGCGGCGCCGACCACTGCATCCGCGGCCAGTCCCGCGGCCAGGGCCATCACCCAGGTCTCGGCGGCGGCCTTGACTGCGGCATAGTTCGCATTGCCCGGCGTCGGAGACGTCACTGCCGTGGAGGAGACGATGGCGATGCGGCCGTTGGCGTGGGCGCCGATGTCGTCGTAAAACGCCCGGCTGGTGTTGCGCAGCGTGGTGAGCACGGAGCGGTGCAGGAAGTCCCAGTCCGCATCCACCTGCGCGGACAGGGACTTGCCGCCGCGCCAGCCGCCCACCAGGTGGATGAGCCCGCCCGCGGCGCCGTACCCGCGCCGGACGGTGTCCGCCAGTTCCTGCACGGCCGCAGGGTCCGCAAGGTCGCACACCCGGGGTACGGCACCGCCGGTGAGGGCGGCCGCCGCCCCTATGCGTCCGGCGTCGGACCCCACGGTCATGACGGGGAAACCGGCGGAGACCAGGGCGGATGCCACGGCGATGCCGGCGGCGCTGCTGCCGCCGGCCACCACGATGGGAGCTGTTGTGTTCATGCCTCCAACAGTACCCACCTACGCCGCGCTGGAACCGGTGATGCCGGAGGTGGACTCAATGACTCCACGCATTTTCTTGTTCAGCGCTTCGTAGAACATGGAGAGCGGGAATTCGTCGTCCATGACCTGGTCGGTGATCTCCCGCAGCGGGGCCGTCAGCGGCAGGGCGTCGGGGCCCTTGGCCCAGGTCGACGCCGGGTTCGGGGTCAGCGTGCCGGAGACCAGCTCGTAGGCGGCGAGCCAGTGCGCCAGCTTGGGCCGGTCGATGGAGTGCCAGTACAGCTCCTCGATGGCGTGGCCCAGGGCGATCACCATGTCCGGGACCTCGTCCCAGTCAATGGTCAGTTTCGTGTCCGTCCAGTGGAGGACGTGGTGCTGGTGGAGCCACGCGAAGAGCAGCTGCCCGCCCAGGCCGTCATAGTTGCGCACGCGGCTGCCTGTGATGGCGAAGCGGAAGATCCTGTCAAAGATCACGGCGTACTGGACCAGCTTGGCGTGCCGGCGGGCCTCCGGGGATGCCTTTTCGTCCTTCTCAACGGCAACTGATTCCCGGTACGCGGTGAGGTCGCAGCGCAGTTCCTCCAGCGAGTACAGGAAGTAGGGCATGCGCTGCTTGATCATGAAGGGGTCGAAGGGCAGGTCACCGCGCATGTGCGTCCTGTCATGGATGAGGTCCCACATGACAAAGGTTTCCTGGGTCAGGGCCTGGTTGTCCAGTAGCTCGACGGCGTCTGCCGGCAAATCCAGCCGGGTCACCGCGGCGGCCTCCCGGACCACGCGGCGGAAACGTGCGGCCTCGCGGTCCTGGAAGATGGCGCCCCAGGTGAAGGAAGGGGTTTCCCGGACGGCCACGCTTTCCGGGAACAGCACGGCGGAGTTGCTGTCATAGCCGGGCGTGAAGTCGATGAAGCGCAGCGGTACAAACAGCTTGTTGGAGTAGCTGCCGGCCTCCAGTTCGCCAATGAACTCGGGCCAGATGACCTCCACCAGGACTGCCTCGACCAGGCGGGAGGTGGAGCCGTTCTGGGTGTACATGGGAAAGACCACCAGGTGGCCCAGGCCGTTCACGCGGTGTGCGGCGGGAGCAAAGGCCAGCAGCGAATCAAGGAAGTCGGGGACGCCCAGCCCGGCATCGGCCCACTTGGTGAAATCGGCCACCGCAAGGCGCAGGTAGTCCGCGTCGTGGGGGAAGTGCGGGGCCAGTTCCGTGATCGAGGCCGTGACGGTGCCGATGAGCTCCTTCGCCCGGGCATGGTCGGCCGCATCGGGCACGGAGCCGTCCTTGGCCTGAAGGCCCTGTAACTCGGTGGCGGCCCCCTTGAGGGACATCCATGCCGGTTCCGCGGCCAGGGAGGTGTAGTCGATTCCGGGGGCTGTGCCGGGTGCGGCCATGGTGATGCTCATGGGTGCCAGTCCTTTGCGTTGGTGCTGAACGAATTTTTTCGAGCGTACCAATGGGACAGCAAAACTTATGTGCCATATTCCCAAGCATAAGCAATTGTCATGCTGACGGACCGGAAAAAGCGGCGCTGCCACAGCATTGTCAGTGCTTGGCCGGCGCCGCTTTTGGATTGCCCGCTCGGGCTCCCCGCGGGGCTGCCGCCTACCCGCCGGCCTGCTTGAGGCGCAGCGAAACGGAGTTGATGCAGAACCGCTCGTCCGTGGGGGTGTCGTAGCCTTCGCCCTTGAACAGGTGACCCAGGTGCGAGTCACAGGCTGCGCAGCGCACCTCGATGCGTTCCATGCCGAGGGACTTGTCGTGCAGGTACCTCACCGTCCCATCCGCCAGCGGGGCAAAGAAGGACGGCCAGCCGCAGTGGGAATGGAACTTCTCCTTGGACGTGAACAGCTCCGCGCCGCACGCGCGGCACGCATACACGCCCTCCTGGGTGGAGTCCCAGTACTCGCCCGTAAAGGGCCGCTCGGTGGCGGCCTGGCGCAGCACGGCAAATTCGTCCGGCGTCAGCTCCTGCCGCCATTCGGATTCAGACTTGACCACGGTGGGGGACTGGGGGGTGGGGGTTACAGCTTCGCTCATAATTTCTACAACGTTCAGGAGTCGCCAATAAATCCCGAGCCGGAATAAAGGTGCAGCACGGGCAGGCCCAATTTGCGCTGGGCCTGGTGTGCCCAGTCCTGCCGGAAAGTGTCCGCCACGGCGTGCGGGCGGGTGACCACCACTGCCTGCCGGGCGTCGGAGTCGTTGACCTGGGCCACCAGGGAAGCCACGGCGTCGCCGTCGGCCACCCGGCCGCTGGCCTTGGCGCCGGCGGCCAGCAGCACCGACAGTGAAGCTTGCAGTATGTCCCGGGCCCCGGCCCGGACTGTCTCTGTGTCCGGCTTCTCCCGGAATTCGCGCAGGGCGCCCGGGACATCCAGCATGGTCAGCTGGTCGATGACGTCCACCAGCAGGTTTCGCTTGGTGTTGGCCGGGACCAGCAGCACCAGCTCGACGTCGTCGTCGGGCCCATACAGGTCCATGATGTTTTCGGCATCGACAGCACTCAGGGGTTCTTCGGTCAGGATGATGATCGACTCGCTCATTGCACCAGCTTAGGCGTCCGGGGGGAAGATTCGCCCGCCACCTGGCCAAAATGTTGCCGGTGAAAGTTTCCGCCCCTCCGGTGCGCCGCTCGACGCTCCCACTGGCGGTGGGCAGAATGGGGGTATGGCAACCTCGGTGCAACAGTCCAGCAAGTGGCTCAAGTGGGGGGCGCTGGGTGCCGGTGCTGCCGGAGCCGCGGCGCTGACAGTGGCGTCCGCCACGTCCGCGCTGGCCGCGTATTTCGCCCGCAAGGTGGTCACCCCCGAGAAAACCCGGGCCGACGACCTCTCCATCCTGGCGGTCATTTCCGACGGGCCCCGGATGCAGGTGGTGCTGGACGCCACGGCCGACACCATCATTGACGGCACCTTCGCCATCTACTTCGACGGCGGCCTGGCCCATGCCGTGGTGGGCCGGATTGTGGACTATGTTCCCCGCGAGGGCAGCGTCACCCGGGACGTCCTTTCCGTCCATGGCGGCGAACTGCGCACGGCGACACAGGGCTGGTGGTCCGGCAGCATCTACGCCCATCCCGACGAGCTTGGCCTTGACAGCGAGGACGTCACGCTCGCGCTGCCGGGCGGCCCCGCCCCGGCCTGGCTGGTCCGGGCCCCCAACGCGCTGCCAACCTGGGCCATCATGGTCCACGGCCGCGGGGCCACCCGCTCCGAAGGGCTGCGCGCCGTTGCCGCCGCCCACAGGCTCGGCATGGATTCCCTGCTGATCTCCTACAGGAACGACGGCGACGCCCCCGCCGCGCCGGACGGCCGGTACGGGCTGGGCGTCACCGAATGGGCGGACGTTGAGGCCGCCATCGACTTCGCGGTGGCACACGGTGCCAAGGATGTGGTCCTTTTTGGCTTCTCCATGGGCGGGGCCATCAGCCTGCAGGCCGCCGACCTCGCCCGCAACCGCAAGCGCATCCTGGCCATGGTCCTGGACGCCCCTGTCATCGACTGGGTCAACGTGCTGGCCCACCAGGCCCAGCTCAACCGCATCCCCGACTATGTGGGGCGCTATGGGCAGTTCATGCTCAGCCACCCCCTGGGACGGCGCATCACCGGCCTGGCCGCCCCCGTAAACCTCAAGAGCATGGACTGGGTGGGCCGCGCCGTCGAACTGCGCACGCCCACCCTCATCCTGCACAGCATCGACGACGACTTCGTTCCCTACGAGCCCACGGCAGAACTGGCCAAGCGCAACCCCGAAATGGTCACCTTCGAACCCTTCAGCAAGGCCCGCCACACCAAGGAATGGAATGTGGATCCGGACCGCTGGGAAAACGTCGTGGAATCCTGGCTGCGGCCACGCCTGGGAAGATACGGCCTGCCGCGGGACTAGCGCCGGCGGGACGGAGGCGTCCGGAGCGGGATGGGGGCTGGCGGCGTGGTGGGCGTCGCCGCGGACACACCGACGGAGTCGTGTGTGGCGCGGTGCGGGCACCAGCCCCCATCCCGTGGAGGACGCCAGAGTCCCTTGTGCGATTACGCGGGGTGGCCGATTTTCGCCGTCGTCGCGCCTGTCAGGGTGATGAGGTCGGCGGGGGAGAGCTCCACGTCAAAGCCGCGGCGGCCCCCCGAGACAAAGATGGTGGCAAAGGAGAGGGCGGATTCGTCCACCACGGTGGGGGAGCGCTGGCGCTGGCCCAGGGGCGAGATGCCACCGAGTACGTAGCCGGTGCGGCGCTGGGCGGTGGCGGGATCGGCCATGGCCGCCTTCTTGCGGCCCATGGCGTGGGCCAGGGCCTTGAGGTCAAGTGTGCCGTTGACAGGCACGACGGCGACGGCCAGGGTCCCGTCCACGTCGGCCATGAGGGTCTTGAACACCTGTTCCGGCGGCACCTGGAGGACATTTGCGGCCTCCATGCCGAAGCTCGCCGCGGACGGGTCGTGGGCGTAGGCGTGGGCAGTAAAAGGCACCCCTGCCGCGGTCAGTGCGACCGTGGCGGGGGTGCCGGCGCTTCCAGCAGCTTTATTCTTGGCCATGGAAGCAGTATGCCACCCGGAGCACGCTAGGCGGCGGGGCGGACCCCTCCGCGGATCTTGCGCTTGACCCGCCCCAGCATGGCCGACATGCCGCGCATGCGCAGCGGGGAGATGGCCCGGGTCAGGCCCAGTTGTTCCGGCATGTCGTCGGGCACTGCCAGAATTTCCTCGGCCGTGAGGCCGTCCAGGCCCTCAAAGAGGACCGAGGCGAAGCCACGCGTGGTGGGTGCCTCCGGGGGTGCCTGGAAGAACAGCCGGATGACGTCGCCGTGGTCTGTCTTTTCGGATTCGACGGTCAGGAACAGCGGCGACTGGCATTCCACCACCTGCTCTAGGAGTTCCGGATGGTTCGACAGTCGTTCCGGCAGGGCCGGCAGCGACCGTGAGAATTCCAGCAGGAGGGTCAAGCGGTCACGCTCTTCGAGCTCCTGGAAATCGTTCACGATCTCTGCCAACGCCTGTGGAAGTGCTTGTGAAGTAGTCATTGACTCAAGCGTACGTTTCTTTTCAGTTGGGTGTGTAACCGCTGGGGTCAGTTTGCCGAGGGCAGTTCGCCGCGCTCGGTGCCCTTCACGATCGGAACGCGGACGCTGTTGCCCCACTCCGTCCAGGAACCGTCATAGTTGCGGACGGTCTCGAAGCCCAGCAGGTACTTGAGGGCGAACCAGGTGTGGCTGGACCGCTCGCCGATGCGGCAGTAGGCCACCACGTCGTCGCCCGGCTTCAGGCCGGCTTCGCCGAGGTAGAGGGCTTCGAGCTCTTCGCGGCTGCGGTAGGTGCCGTCGGTGTCGGCAGCCCGTCCCCACGGGATGGAGGCAGCCGTCGGGATGTGCCCGCCGCGCAGCGTGCCTTCCTGCGGGTAGGCGGCCATGTGGGTGCGCTCTCCCGAGTACTCTTCCGGGGAGCGGACGTCGATGAGCGGCTTGCCCAGGTGGGCCAGCACGTCTTCCTTGTACGCGCGGATGGGTGCGTCATTGCGCTCCACAACCGGGTAGCCGGCGGCGGGGGTGACCGCAGTGGCGTCGGTGGTCAGTTCCCGGCCTTCGGCAATCCACTTGTCGCGGCCGCCGTCGAGCAGGCGGACGTCCTCGTGGCCGAACAGGGTGAAGACCCACAGGGCGTAGGCAGCCCACCAGTTGGACTTGTCGCCGTAAACCACCACGGTGGTGTCCCGGGAGATGCCCTTGGCGGCGGCGAGCTTCGCAAAAGCCGCACCGTCAATGTAGTCGCGGGCCACGTCGTCGTTCAGGTCCGTGTGCCAGTCAATCTTGACCGAGCCGGGAATGTGGCCGGTCTCGTAGAGGAGCACGTCCTCGTCGGATTCAACAACCACCAGGCTGCCGTCGTTCGTGGCGCCGTCGGCCAGGGCCTTGGCAAGCCACTCGGTGGATACCAGGCGCTCCGGGTGTGCGTAGGTGGCAAACTTCTCATTCGTTTCAACTGCAACAGGCATGATGCCCCTTCCTTTGGACAGCCCGCTTCCAGGCGCCGCCGGGAAATTCCGGGACGATTCGTTGGCACGGACTGAGGCTGGATGAACGCTGTAGGTCTGCAGCGTAAGTGATGTCCTCGTTTTCAACAGTAACCATTCATGGGGTTGAATACTTCCCCGCGTTAACGTGGCGCAATATCCGCGTGCGTAAACTTGGGGGGGTGCGCGTCCGCGTGAAAAGTGGCAGTTATTGGTTATCCCTGATGAAACGGATCAGTCTTTGGTACAAGTTGAGCAACTCTCCACCCGCCGGCCGGCAGTGTCCGTGGACGAACTGCTAAAGGGATTCGTCCCGTCACCGCGGTTTGGCGAAGTGTCTTTTGCCAGCTACCGTCCCGATCCGTCCCAGCCGTCACAGGCGGAAGCGGTGCGGGTGCTGGAGGAGTTTGGCAGCCATGCCGCCGCCAAGCCGGTATCCGGGCTGCGAAAGCTGTTTGGCGGCAAGGCCAAGAAGGCCGAAACCCGCGCCGGCATCTACCTTGACGGCGGCTTCGGCGTCGGGAAGACCCACCTGCTCTCTGCCCTGTGGCACCAGGTGGACGGGCCCAAGGCCATTGGCACGTTTGTGGAGTACACCAACCTGGTGGGGGCCCTTTCCTTCCGCAAGACGGTGGAAGCGCTCAGCAGCTACACGCTGGTCTGCATTGATGAGTTTGAGCTTGATGACCCGGGCGACACCGTGCTGATGTCCCGCTTGATGCGGGAGCTGGCGGACGCCGGGGTGAAGCTGGCTGCAACGTCCAACACCCTGCCCGGCGCCTTGGGCGACGGTCGATTTGCCGCCGTTGACTTCAAGCGCGAAATACAGGTGCTGGCGGACCAGTTCGACATCCTGCACATTGACGGCGAGGACTTCCGCCACCGCGGCCTTCCGACACCGCCGGAGCCGCTGGCCAACAGCGAACTGGACGCGGCCATGCGCAGGGAGTTTGCCGGCAGGACGGTGGCGGTGGATGATTTCGGGACCCTGGTGGACCACTTGGCAGGCGTCCACCCTTCCCGCTACCGCCAGCTGCTCGAGGGAATCGACGCCGTCGTGTGGCGCAATGTGCGCACCATTACGGAGCAATCGGTGGCCCTGCGTTTTGTGGTGCTGGCAGACCGGCTGTACGACAAGGACGTGCCGATCCTTGGAAGCGGCGCAGCGCTTGACGCCCTGTTCACCCCCGAAATGATGGCCGGGGGATACCAAAAGAAGTACTTCCGGGCTGTCTCGCGGCTCATGGCGCTGGCCCGCGAGGCGCAGGAATCTCCTGCCCCGGAAGCCGTGGCGGCGGACACGCCCGTGGCATCCGCCGTTTCCCCGGCCATTTCCTAAAACATCCCGCGAGGCCTTGCAAACATCGCTTAAAAGCGAAAAGGCGCCGGTGCCGTCTCTCGACGGGACCGGCGCCCTTCTTGACGCCAATTCAGGGGCGAAGGGGCTTGAGTTTACTGCCCGGCCTGGCTCTGTCCGTCCACGTAGTCCGAACCTGCCTTTTGAATCCCGTCGACCTGGTCCTTGAACTTGCCACCGGTCTTGTCGTCGACAAAGTCGCCGGCCTTCTCGATGCCGTCCTTGACCTGATCTCCGTGACTTCCGATCAGTTCCTCGGCCTTGCCCTTGATATCGTCAAAAATAGACACAAGGCACCTCCCTTCACTCGTGGGGCCATTGGCGCCCCAACTCCTAAACAGCCTAGTGGTCCCAGCCGAGATGTCAACGACTTTTTAGGGCAGTCGCAGGAGGTCCAAGGGCGGGGTGGGGCCGTCTGTGCCAGAATTGCAGGAAGCCACCAGGCACCCGGACGAGGTGCGCCGTACCCGGCCAGCGACAAGACGGCGCGTGGCCTGCAGCAGCAGGCGCAGGTTCACCTCACCCGAAGGGACGTTGTCATGGGATGGATTGTTTTAGTTGTTTCAGGAGTGCTCGAGGCTGTTTGGGCGACGGCACTGGGCCGGAGCATGGGATTCAGCAAGGCGGGACCCACGGTGGTGTTCGCAGTGGCCCTGGTGGGAAGCATGGCCGGTTTGGCCTGGGCCATGCGCACGCTTCCCACGGGCACTGCCTACGCGGTGTGGGTGGGGATCGGCGCTTCCCTGACCGTGGCGTATGCGATGGCCACGGGCGCCGAGACGGTCTCCCTGCTCAAGGTGCTGTTGCTGCTGGGGCTTATCTCATGCATTGTGGGGCTGAAGCTGGCCCACTAGGCACACCCTCTTAAACGGCCGACGGCGGCGCCAAGGTTGCGCCGCCGTCGAACATGCCGTGGTGGGCGATACTGGGATCGAACCAGTGACCTCTTCCGTGTCAGGGAAGCGCGCTACCGCTGCGCCAATCGCCCAAGAGCATTCTTGGAAAATCCGGATTGAGACCAAAACTGCCGGAACCCGAGGGATTCCGGCAGTTCATGGTCAATCCGAGCGGTCGACGAGATTCGAACTCGCGACATCCACCTTGGCAAGGTGGTGCTCTACCAGCTGAGCTACGACCGCATTTTGTTGCTGTATTGCCATTTGTTGCTATATTGCATTGTCCGGTTTTCACCGGGGAATGATCCTTAAAGGATCATTCGTGGGCGATACTGGGATCGAACCAGTGACCTCTTCCGTGTCAGGGAAGCGCGCTACCGCTGCGCCAATCGCCCAATGCATTCCACTGTACTGTACACAATCACTGTCCAGCGAAACACTTTGGTTCAGCCATATATGGAGGTGGGAACGGGATTCGAACCCGTGTACACGGCTTTGCAGGCCGTTGCCTCGCCTCTCGGCCACCCCACCGTGAAACTGAACGGTGTCCTGCGAGCGGTTGACGAGATTCGAACTCGCGACATCCACCTTGGCAAGGTGGTGCTCTACCAGCTGAGCTACAACCGCAGAAGCTACATTTCCCAGGCCGTTGCGTTTCCGCTTCGGTGTTCCGTGTTGCTGCGATGAAAACTGTACCCGAGCCTTTTCCCAAATGCCAAATCGAGGATCCCTTCGGGTGGGAGCCTCCCGCCGCGTGCCGCCTGGATCGTTGAATTGGCGGGGTTTTTGCGGCCGGGAATCGAATTACAGGCCTGTCATTTGGGCCGTTTTTTGGGGTGCCGGGGCCACCTTTTCGACAACACGTTGATGTGTCGGTGGTCACGCGGTTGGCGGTGCGGGCCGGATTCCGCGGCCATATTGCGGCTCTGTCCCGGCCGCCGGTTCCCGTATTTTGGCTCAATTATGACCACGGGAAAGTTTGGGCTAGTCTATTGAACGCAACGAGGAAAGAGCTTGGCCCGCAGGTGGAAACATCAGCGGATGGAGCCTTTGCTTGGGCGATTGGCGCAGTGGTAGCGCGCTTCGTTCACACCGAAGAGGTCACTGGTTCGAACCCAGTATCGCCCACCAGAATAAAAGCCCCGCTCACCTGCTTTCAACGCAGGGAGCGGGGCTTTTTCGTGAGGGTTGCTTTCCGAGGCTCCCCCAAAAATGTGACAGCTACTGTCCGGCCTCGGCCGTGCAGGCCAACATTTTTGACTGTACAGGTGGATAGCGGCACCGGCAACGGGTTTGGCATTCGAGTGGACTATTGTTATCAGGCCGATATCTGGCAGGGCCGCACATTTCGGTCTCGGCCTGGGTTATCCACAGTTGCGCCGCGCAGGGTGCACCGTGTCCGTCGGTGGTGAAATAGTGGAACCATGACGGCACCGGCATTGGCACACTCCACAGAACTTGGGCGCATGTACGCCCGCTCCTTGACTGAACCGCCCAAGGTTCCCTCTATCACCACAGTGATTGGACAGCAGGCGAACAGCCTGGACGGTTGGATCGGCTACATGGCGGCCAACGCCGTGGCGAACCACCCTGACCTTGGCACCGCCGTCGGCAATCCCCGGCAGTTGCGCACCGTGGTGCGCGACAGCTCCAATGCCGCCGAACAGTACCGGGACGCCGCCGCTTCGCGCGGGGACCGGGTCCACTACTACTGTGAACAGGTCTCGCTGCGGGCCCTGGGACGCCCGGAACAGCTGCTGACGGCACGGGCGTCGCTTGCTGAGAAGGGGGAGGAAAAGTTCGCCGACCGCTTTGACGCCTGGTGGAATGAATACCAAGTGCAGCCGCTGGCCCCTGAAATCACGGTGTGGAATGAGTCCCTCGGATACGCCGGCACCTTGGACCTGGTCGCCACCATTGGCGGCAAGCTGTGCATCATCGACTACAAAACCAAGGGAACCGACCGCAACGGCCAGGTCAAGGCCTTGGATGCCAAGGTGGTCATGCAGCTGGTGGCCGGGATGAAGGCCGAGGAATCCATTGTGGATGAGGCGGCCGGGACCTGGGAGGCCTGGAGGTACGGGCAGGATCCGGTGCTGCTGGGCGTGGCGATTGGCGAAACGGAAGTCCGCACCGAACGCGCCAACCCCGCCGTCCTGAAGGAACACTGGTTCAAGTTCGCGTCGCTGCGGCGGGTCTGGCAAACCTCCCTTGACGCCGCCCGGGCCGGGCAGCCCCTGCTCCCCATTGTCCCGCCCGCCAGGTGACGATCGCCAACTAGACTGGACGGACAGCAATTCAACATCTAAGTGAGGTCCCCACCCATGGCCATCCTGAGCATCCGCATCATCGGCGACCCCGTCCTGCGAACTGTAGCGGGGGACGTGACGGACTTCGGCCCTGAACTGGCCAAGCTCATTGAGGACATGACCGAGACCATGGTGGATGTGCGGGGGGCGGGCCTGGCCGCACCGCAGGTGGGCGTCAGCAAACGCATTTTCACCTATTCCGTGGACGGCCAGGAAGGCCACGTCATCAACCCCGTCATCGTGGCCAGCGACGACTTCCAGCCGGACCAACCCGAAGGCTGCCTGTCCGTTCCGGGGCTGGGATTCAACGTACGCCGGCACCGTTGGGTGCGGATCACGGGGGTCGACCTGCACGGTGAGCCCCTTGACATGGAGGCCACAGGCCAGCTGGCCAAGTGCTTCCAGCATGAAACCGACCACCTCAACGGCAAGCTGTACGTGGACCGGCTGGACGGGGACGACCGAAAGGACGCCCTGCGCGCCATCCGCACGGCCAACTACCACGACGTGACTGCCCAGACCGTTGCCAAGCGCTCCCGCACCGTTGGCTCCGCCTTTGGTGCAGGCGCGGCGCAGTGAGGGTCCTTTTTGCCGGCACGCCCGCCGTCGCCCTGCCGTCCCTGGAAGCCCTGCGGGCGGACGGACATGAAATCGTCGCCGTCCTGACCCGTCCGGACGCGCCGGTGGGGCGCAAACGGGTACTCACGCCGTCGCCCGTTGCCGTACGCGCCCAGGACCTTGGCCTTCCGGTCATCAAGGCCGGCCGCATTGACGCCGCGGCCGTTGCCGCCATCGCCGAAGCTGCCCCCGATGTGGCCGCCATCGTGGCCTACGGGGCCCTGATTCCCGAGGACGCGCTGTCCCTTCCGCCCCACGGCTGGATCAACCTGCACTTTTCGCTGCTGCCCGCATGGCGGGGGGCGGCACCCGTGCAGCACGCGCTCATCAACGGCGACGAGGTCACGGGGGCCACCACGTTCCTGCTGGAAAAAGGGCTCGACACCGGCCCTGCCTACGGCACCATGACCGAAACCGTCCGCGCCACCGACACCAGCGCCGCGCTGCTTGAACGCCTCTCCCACAGCGGGGCCGTGCTCCTCGCGCAGACCCTTGCCGCGCTCGACGCCGGGCAGGCGGCCGGGGTGCCCCAGCAAGGCGACGTTTCCCTTGCCCCCAAGCTCACGCTGGAAGACGGCCATGTGTGCTGGGACCACCCCGCGCTGGCCATCAGCCGCAGGGTCAGGGGCGTCACCACCGAGCCGGGCGCCTGGACCACGCTGGGCGGACAGCGCTTCAAGCTGGGCCCGGTGGCACTCCGCCCGGACGTCAGCGGGCTGGCCCCCGGCAGGGTGCGCCTTGACGGCCGGGCCGTCCTGGTGGGAACCGGCTCCCACGCCGTGCAACTGGCGGACGTGCAACCCGCCGGCAAGAAACTGATGAACGCAAGCGACTGGGCCCGCGGCCTGGCGAACAAGGAAGATGTGGTGTTTGAATGACCAGTGAGCATGGCGGCGTACGCCGCCGGGACAGCGCGGGGCGCGAACGCAACCGCGCCACCGGGCGGAATCGCACCACTGCGGCACCGTCCCAGCGCACCCGGGCCGCAGACCCGGCCCGGCTGGTGGCCTATGAAGTACTGCGGGCTGTTTCAGCCGATGACGCCTACGCCAACCTGGTCATGCCGGCACGCATCCGCCACCACCATCTGGACCGGCGGGACGCCGGCTTCGCCACCGAACTGGCCTATGGCGCCCTCCGCGGGCAGGGCAGCTACGACGCCATCCTGGCCCGCTGCGTGGACCGGCCGCTGTCCGAACTTGATCCTGCCATCCTCGACGCGCTGCGCATCGGCGTCCACCAGCTGCTGGCCATGCGCGTGCCGGCCCATGCGGCACTCGACCAGACCGTGGGCCTGGCCCGCGCTGTCATCGGGGCCGGCCCGTCAGCCCTCATCAATGCCGTGCTGCGGAGGGTGTCCGCCCAAAGCCTGCAGGAGTGGCTGGCGCAACTGACGGACGGCCTCACGGACGATGTCAAGATTGCCTCCATCACCGAATCCCACCCCGAATGGATTGTCCGCTCGCTGCGCCAGGCCCTCGTGGCCCACGGCCGCGACGCCGCCGAAATCACGGCGCTGCTGGAAGCCGACAATGCCGCGCCCGTGGTGAATCTGGTGGCACTGCCCGGCCTGGGCAGCCTCGACGAGGCATTTGACGCCGGGTTCACGCCCGGCCCCCTGGTCATTGATTCGGCGCTTTCCCCCGGCGGGGACCTGGGCCGGCTGTCGTCCGTCCGCGAGGGCACCGTCCGGGTCCAGGATGTCGGTTCGCAGCTGGTGGCCCGCGCCCTTGCCGCTGCTGAACTCACATCGGAACGCACCGACGGCGAGGAACGCTGGCTGGACATGTGCGCAGGGCCCGGCGGAAAGGCCGCCCTGCTGGCCGCGCTGGCCGCCGAACAGGGTGCCTGGATCCTGGCCAACGAACCCACGCCGCACCGGGCCCGGCTCGTTGAACAAGCCATGGCCGCCATTCCGGAAGACGCCTGGACGGTGCGCACGGGAGACGGCCGCGACGTGGGCCGGGAGCACCCCGAGTCCTTTGACCGCATCCTGGTGGACGCGCCCTGCACCGGCCTGGGCGCCCTGCGGCGCCGGCCCGAGTCCCGCTGGCGCCGCCAGCTCTCCGATGTCTCCGAGCTGGGCCCGCTGCAGCGCGAACTGCTCGACTCGGCCCTCTCCGCCGTAAAACGCGGGGGAGTGGTGGCCTATGTGACGTGTTCGCCGCACATCGCCGAGACCCTGGCCGTGGTGGACGACGCGTTGCGGGGACGCACCGACCTTGAACTGCTCGACGCCGGAGCAGCCCTTGACGCCGTGAGCCTCACGGGGAAGCTGGACGCCGGAAATGCCGGCTCGCCGCTGCCGGTCC
>NZ_JAJLOZ010000092.1:0-15752 GCF_025548615.1 Arthrobacter sp. A2-55
CTGCGAGCAGCTTGTAAATGGTGCGGCGGGCGGCGTCGAGGGCCTCGGTGGTGGCCTTCACCTGTTCCTCCGTGCCGGCCAAGCCGATCTGCTGCACTGCACCCATCAGCTTGCTGATGCTTTGGCGCAACTCGGTGCCCGCACCGGCTTCCTCGCTGACGTCGGCCCAGACCGCGGCCATTTCCTCGGGGTGCTCGGACACGTACGTGCGCCCGGCCTCCGTCAATTCAAATTCGGTCCGCTTGCCCTTGCCGGTGGACTCGATGAGCCCTTCGGCCTGCAATGAGGCCAGGGCTGGATAGATGGATCCGGGGCTGGGACGCCATGCGCCGTCGGTGTGGGTGGCGATGGCGCCGATCATGCTGTAGCCGTTGTAGCTGTGCTGGCTAAGCAGCGAAAGGATGGCGCTGCGCACGTTGCCCTTGCGGACACGCCCGCCACGGCCGAAACCGCCCTTGAAGCCCGGGCCGAAGCCGCCCAGTCCGGGACCGAATCCAGGACCAAATCCAGGGCCGAATCCGCGGCCCGGACCGGGGCCAAAACCGCGGCGCGGGCCAAAGTCGCCATGCGGGCCAAAGTCGCCGTCGTCGTCCTGGGGAGCGGAGCCGCCTCCGCGCGGGCCGAAGCCCGGGCCGAAACCAGGCCGGAAGCCGGGGCCGAAACCTCCGCCGCGCGGGCCGAAGCCCCGTCCGAATCCTGGGCGGAAATCGCCATGCGGGCCATGGTGGTGGCCGGAATCGTCGTCTGGGCAGTCGTCATCGTGCGCGCTGTGGTGCTCGGCACTGTGGTGCTCGAAGTCGTCGTGGTGCTCGGCGCTGTGGTGCTCGAAATCGCCGTGGTGGCCGTGGTGCGGACCGTGGTGGCCGGCGTCGGGCCCGCCAAAGACGGGCCCGCCAAAGCCGGGCCCGCCAAAGCCGGGCCCGCCGACGTCCTCCGGCAGTCCGCCAGCGGGATCATTGTCTTGTTGGTTGTTGATGTCATTCATGGTGGAAAGTCCTTGATTTTTTGGGAATGGTTTGGGGATGGGGCCGTTCAGGGGGTTCGGCCGTCGGTTGCCCGGGTGTCGTGATGGCAACCCGTTCACCGATAGTTAACGATATATCGCTATTCTCATAAAGAACAAGAGTTGGAGCGTAATTCCCAGCAAATTGACAGGGATTCAGTCACGCGCCCGGCAAGGGATTGCGGCCTCCACCTGCAGCATCGGTGCAAGTTCCCCGCAACTTCCCGCAGGTTCCCCGCAACATTGCTCGTGAAGGGACGCTGCCGGCGTATTAAAGAGGGCCGGATCACGCCGAGCAGTTAGGATTGTCCCGACAGCGAGGTCGACCTATATCCGCTCGAAGCTCAAAAAAGGAGCAATACGTGGCACTCATTGAAGCCATTCACGCACGCGAAATTTTGGATTCCCGGGGAAACCCGACCGTTGAGGTCGAGGTGCTCCTGGCCGACGGTTCAGTGGGGCGCGCAGGCGTCCCCTCCGGCGCATCCACGGGTGCCTTCGAGGCAGTGGAGCGCCGCGACGGCGACAAGGCCCGCTACCAGGGCAAGGGTGTTTTGCAGGCAGTCGAGGCCGTGCTGGAGGCAATCGCCCCGGAACTGGTGGGCATTGACGCCACCGAGCAGCGCCTCATCGACTCCATGATGCTGGAACTGGACGGCACCCCCAACAAGGGCAAGCTCGGCGCCAACGCCATCCTGGGCGTTTCCCTGGCCGTGGCCAGCGCCGCCGCAGTCTCCGCGGACCTGCCGCTGTACCGCTACCTGGGCGGCCCCAACGCCCACGTCCTGCCCGTGCCGCTGATGAACATCCTCAACGGCGGCTCCCACGCCGATTCCGACGTCGACATCCAGGAATTCATGGTTGTCCCGTTGGGCGCGGCCACCTTCAGCGAAGGGCTGCGCTGGGGCGTTGAGGTCTACCACAACCTCAAGTCCGTGCTGCAGGAAAAGGGCCTCTCCACCGGCCTGGGCGACGAGGGCGGCTTCGCCCCGAACCTGCCCTCCAACCGCGCTGCCCTGGACCTGATCCTGGAAGCCATCAAGCGCGCCGGCTACGAGGCAGGCAAGGACGTTGCCCTGGCCCTGGACGTTGCCTCCTCCGAGTTCTTCAAGGACGGCACCTACCAGTTCGAGGGCAAGTCCCTCACGGCCGCCGAAATGAGCGCCTACTACGAAGAGCTGGTCCGCGACTACCCGCTGGTCTCCATCGAGGATCCCCTGGATGAGGACGACTGGGAGGGCTGGAAGACCCTGACCGACGCCATCGGCGACAAGGTCCAGATCGTGGGCGATGACCTCTTCGTCACCAACCCGGAGCGCCTGGCCCGCGGCATCGAGTCCAAGACGGCCAACTCGCTGCTGGTGAAGGTGAACCAGATCGGCTCCCTGACCGAGACGCTCGACGCCGTTTCCATGGCCCAGCGCGCCGGCTACACCACCATCACCTCGCACCGCTCCGGCGAAACCGAGGACACCACCATTGCGGACATCGCCGTCGCCACGAACGCCGGACAGATCAAGACCGGCGCGCCGGCCCGCTCCGAGCGCGTGGCCAAGTACAACCAGCTGCTTCGCATCGAAGAGGACCTCGAGGACGCCGCCCGCTACGCCGGCCGCAGCGCCTTCCCGCGCTTCAAGGCATAGCCCCACCAGGCCCCAAAACAGCAGCCGACGGCGCAACATCCCGGCACACGGGGCGCCATCGCCGCGCCAATGGCGGCTGGCGGGCCGGCAACTGGCTAAGGTGGAATACACACCTAAGCCACGTTGCCGGCCCGTCCGGGTTTAACGGCCCGGTCGGCCCCTCCCGCCCGGGGCAACCGCAATAGTTTCAGGAGAACCATGGCCACGCGTCGTCCCAAAGTGCCCAGCGCACAGTTCCATGCCGGGGTGAACGGCGCGCCGGGGCAGGCGGGCAAGCCGGCCAAGGGCGGGGCCGCCAAGGACGGGTCCGCCAAGGACGCGGCTGCCAAGGACACGGGCCACACAGCCCCCGGCCATGCGGGTCACGGCCCCACAGCCCACGGTCCCACAGCCCCCAAGGCCGGGCACGTGCCCGCCGGTTCCGGGACCGCCAACCCCAAGAACGACGACGGCGCCCGTGCGGCAGGTGCCACTCCCGTCCCGGCCAGGTCCTTCAACGGGCGGCTGCTGGTGGTGGGTCTGGTCATGGCCGTCCTGACAGTGCTGCTGGCGCCGAACATCCACACCTTCATGCAGCAGCGATCGGAAATCTCCGCCCTCAAGCAGGACATCGCCACCAAGACGGCGCAGCAGGGTGCCTTCCAGCAGGAGCTGGCCCGGTGGGACGACCCCGAATACGTCAGGCAGCAGGCCCGCGACAGGGTCAGCATGCTGATGCCGGGGGAGACGGGCTACTGGGTCTACGGCGCCAACGGCCTGGCCGGTGCGGACGGGACAGCGGCCACGACGGGGACGGCCACCTCCGCGAAAAACGCCACCGTTGTCACCACCCAGCCATGGGTGGACGGGCTGTGGGCCTCGGTCCAAAAGTCGGCCGAGGTCAAGGTGTCGGCCGCAGCTGCATCGCCCAAGGCTGCAACCCCCAAGCCCTCAACGCCGTCGCCCAAGGCCACCGCGCCGGCAACGACGCCCGCGGGATAGCACCACGCCCGCGGGATAGCACCACGACGCCCGCCGTCCACGGTAAAATGGCAGCTTGACCCCGGTTGCCCGGGGTGAACCCCGGAAGCCAAGGAACCAAGGAAGCCCCGAAAGTCCCAGACGCCAAGGGGCCGCCGTCGGACATCACAGGGGCCCCGGACAGCCAACCGGGACCCCGCAGCAGAACAGCCCCAAGGAAAGGCCGCCGTGCCCGCAACGCCCAGCCCCGCCGCAAGCGGGCGCACGCCCACGCAACACGATCTCGACACCCTCAGCCGCCAGCTCAACCGGCCGGTCCGGGACGTGGTGGAAATCCCGGCCCGCTGCGTGTGCGGCAACCCGCTGGTGGCCGCCACGGCGCCCCGGCTCGGCAACGGCATCCCGTTTCCCACCACGTTTTACCTGACGCATCCGGTGCTGACGGCGGCGGCGTCGCGCCTGGAGGCGGCAGGGCTGATGAATGAGATGACGGAACGGCTGGACAGCGACCCCGAGCTGGCAGCCGCCTACCTGGCCGCCCACCACGCCTACATTGCCGCCCGCCAGGAAATCGGCGAACGCGCAGGCACCGGCCCCGTTCCGGAAATCGACGGCATTTCCGCCGGCGGCATGCCCACCCGCGTCAAGTGCCTGCATGTGCTGGTGGGCCACGCGCTGGCGGCCGGTCCCGGCGTCAACCCCCTCGGCGACGAGGCGGTGGCCGCGCTGGCCCCCTGGTGGACCCCTGACCAGTGCCGCTGCGCCGGCGCCTGGGACGATTCCGCCGCAGTCCCCAGCAGGGACCTCAGCCGCCACGTGAAGAACCTCAATGCCAAGAACGACGGCGGCGCCCAGGCCGGCTGACTGCCCGCCCGTCCCGAAAATCCACCCCAACTCAAAGGTTGCAGACATGCGCGTAGCCGCGATCGACTGCGGAACGAATTCCATCCGCCTCCTCATTGCCGATGTCACCACGGCCAGCGGCGCCACCACGCTCACTGACGTGCACCGGGAAATGCGGGTGGTGCGGCTGGGCCAGGGCGTGGACGCCACCGGCATGCTGGCGCCCGAGGCGCTGGAGCGCACCTTCGCCGCCGCGGAGGATTACGCGGCACTGATCCGGGCCAACAACGTGGAGCGGGTGCGGTTTGTGGCCACGAGTGCCACGCGCGACGCCGGCAACCGGGACGTGTTCGTTGACGGCATCAAGGCCCGTGTTGGCGTGGAACCGGAAGTGGTCTCCGGCGCGGAGGAAGCTGCGCTGTCCTTCGCCGGGGCCGTGAGCGTGCTGCCTGCGCTGGATGACGAGCTGGTCCTGGTGGTTGACCTGGGCGGCGGCAGCACCGAGTTTGTGGTGGGCAATTCGCGCGGTGTCCAGGCCGCAACCAGCACCGACATGGGCTGTGTGCGCTTCACCGAACGCTACCTGCGCAGCGACCCGCCCACGGAAACGGAAGTTGCGGCAGCGGAGGCCGCCGTCGAAGCCAAACTGCTGGACGTGCTGGCCGGGGTGCCCCTGGCCGACGTGACCCGGGTGGTCGGCGTGGCCGGCACGGTCACCACCATCACGGCCCAGGCCCTCGGGTTGGCGAGCTATGACCGTGAGGCGATTCATGCCGCCGTCGTGCCTCTGGACAGGGTGGACCTCGCGGCCAGTGAGCTGCTGGGAATGACGCGGGCGGAACGGGCGGCGCTGGGGTTCATGCACCCCGGCCGGGTGGACGTGATTGGCGCCGGCTCGCTCATTTGGCGCACCGTGCTGCGCAGGCTTGCCATCCTCACCGCGGGGCGGATTGCGTCCGCCACCACCAGCGAGCACGATATTCTGGACGGAATCGCCCTGGGAGCGGCCGGGGACCTCCCCTGACGGGCCGCACATCCCCGCACGGGAACCAGCAACGGAAACGAGCGTCCATGCCTGAAGTGACATGCCCGCCGCACGGTCGCGCCCGCAGGTTCAGGGCGGCGTCGCTGTCCCTGGCCCTCGCGGCCGCAATGGTCTTCGCCGGGGCCGCCGCCGCGTCCGCGGACGACATCCGCAGCCGTGAATACTGGCTGGGGCAGTACGGCATCACGCAGGCCTGGAATGTGTCGCAGGGCGAAGGCGTCAAGGTGGCCGTCATCGACAGCGGCATTGACTCCAGCCACCCCGACCTGAAGGGTGCCGTGGCCGGCGGCATCGACATGTCCGGTTCCGGCGCGGCCGGGGGCACCAAGGGCGTGGGGGCCGAACCCGAGCACGGGACCCTGGTGGCCACCATGCTTGCGGGCCGCG
Organism: Arthrobacter sp. A2-55; assembly: GCF_025548615.1. Lineage (NCBI taxonomy): Bacteria > Bacillati > Actinomycetota > Actinomycetes > Micrococcales > Micrococcaceae > Arthrobacter > Arthrobacter sp. A2-55. Next base: position 5,882 of record NZ_JAJLOZ010000092.1, read on the forward strand.
GCCACCCCAGCCCGTCGGCCACCGGCGGTGCCACGGGTGCCGCGGGCGCCTCGGGCCAGGTGGGGGCCGGGCCCGACGGCGTCATCGGCGTGGCGCCCAAGGCGGAGCTGCTGAGCATTTCCGTGTGGCTGGGCAGCGAGAACCCTGCCGGGAAGAACATTGACGACCAAATCCCGGCGGCCGTGCGCTGGGCCGTGGACCACGGCGCCAAGGTCATCAACATGTCCCTGGGCAGCACGTCCACCGCCTGGCCGGAGAGCTGGGACTCGGCTTTTGCCTATGCCGAGGCGAAGGACGTGGTGATTGTGGCGGCCGCCGGCAACCGCAAGTCGGGCAGCGAACAGGTGGGCGCACCGGCCACCATACCCGGCGTACTGGCTGTGGGCGGGCTGGACAAGGACGGCACGGCCAGCGTGGATTCGTCCTCGCAGGGCATCAGCATCGGCGTCAGCGCCCCCGCCGAGGACCTGGCTGGCGGGCTGCCCGGCGGCGGCTACGCCCGGTGGAGCGGCACCAGCGGCGCGGCACCCATAGTGTCCGGGGTGGCGGCCCTGATCCGTTCCAAGTATCCGCAGATGTCCGCCGCCCAGGTGATCAACCGCATCATCTCCACGGCCAAGCCCAAGGGCGGCGGCACGCCCAACGCGATTTACGGCTACGGCATCCTCGACGCCGAAGCCGCCCTGACGGCCAACGTGCCGCTGGTGCAGGCGAATCCGCTGGGCAGCATTGCGGACTGGATCCGCGTCCACCGCCGCGGCCAGGTTGCGCCGCCGGCCAAGGGCGCCACGGTCAGCACCGCCCCCGCCACGGAGCCCACCCTGAGCGACAGGCCGGTGCCCAAGGCCCTCGATGCGGCCAAGCTGACCAGTGCCGCGCCGCAGGCAATCGTGCTGGGTTTTTCCGGCCTGCTGGTGCTCATCCTGGCGGGCGGGGCCACGCACCTTTTCCTGGCCCGGCGCAAGCACTGACACCGCGGAACGCCGTCGATTACGTCCCCGTGTAACTCACAAGTGAATGTTTTCACAAAGGTTGTATGATGGAGTCATGGCACACACTCCCACATTTTCAGACCGCCCGCGCGTCCTTGTAGTCGGCGGCGGCTACGTAGGCCTCTACACTGCATTCAAGCTGCAGAAGAAGATCGCAAAGTCCGGTGGCATCGTCACCCTGGTCGACCCCCTGCCCTACATGACGTACCAGCCGTTCCTGCCCGAGGTGGCCGGCGGCAACATCGAGGCCCGCCACGCCGTGGTTTCCCACCGCAAGCACCTCAAGCAGACCGAGCTCATCCAGGGTTCCGTCACCGCCATTGACCATGAGAACCGCAAGGCTGTTGTGGCCCCGGCCGACGGCGGCGCACCGTTCGAGCTGGGCTACCACGACGTGGTCGTGGCTGCCGGTGCCATCACCCGCACCTTCCCGATCAAGGGCCTGGCCGAGTCCGGCATCGGCCTGAAGTCCATCGAGGAAGCTGTTGCCCTGCGCAACCAGGTCCTGTCCCTCATTGAGAAGGCCTCCACCGAGACCGATCCGGCCAAGCGCCAGCGCGCCTTGACCTTTGTTGTGGTGGGTGGCGGCTTCGCCGGCATCGAGACCATCGCAGAGCTCGAGGACATGGCCCGCGACGCCGTCAAGCTCAACGACCGCGTGGAGCAGTCCGAACTGCGCTTCGTGCTGGTTGAGGCCATGGGCCGCATCATGCCCGAGGTCACCGAAGCCCAGGCCATCTGGGTTGTGGAGCACCTGCGCAGCCGCGGCGTGGAGGTGCTGCTGAACACCTCGCTGGCCAATGCCGAGAACAACCACCTCCAGCTCATCAACATGGCTGACAAGTCCCCTGCCGGCGAGTTCGACGTCGACACCCTCATCTGGTGCGCCGGCGTCATGGCCAACCCCATGGTCCGCTCCACCGACTTCCCGATCGAGCCGCGCGGCCGCGTCTCCGTGAACGTGAACCTGCAGGTTTCCGGCGAGTTCGGCGTCATTGAAAACGCCTGGGCAGCCGGCGACGTTGCAGCCGTCCCGGATGTCACCGGCGGCCTGCCGGACGGCACCTGCGTGCCCAATGCCCAGCACGCGCTGCGCCAGGCCAAGCGCCTCGCCGCCAACCTGTGGGCCAGCCGCTTTAACAAGCCGCTCAAGGGCTACAAGCACAAGAACCTCGGTGCTGTTGCCGGCTTCGGCCAGTGGAAGGGTGTTGCCAAGATCATGGGCATCCAGCTTCAGGGCCCGCTGGCCTGGGTGGCACACCGCGGCTACCACGGCCTGGCCATGCCCACCGTGGAACGCAAGTACCGCGTGCTGACCGACTGGTTCGTCGCCATGTTCGCCGGCCGCGACCTCACCCAGCTGGAAAACCTGGCCGACCCGCGTGGCTCCTTTGTTGCCGCCGCCACCCCGAAGCCCAAGCCTGCGGCTGCCGCCCCGGCCCCGGCTGCCGCCCCGGTGGCCGAAGCTCCGGCCGCTCCGGCTGACGCTGCACCGGCCGAGGCTGAGGCCAAGGAAGAGGCCACTGCCTCCAAGTAGTCCCCGTCTCCACGCCCGACGGCGGCCCTCCCCACCTGCGGGAGTGCCGCCGTCGGCCGTTAAAAGGCAGAACGTGGCCGGGTTCCCTGGCGCAGCTGCCGCAGCGCGGCGGAATAGACTGGCCCGATGATGATTCGTCGAGAGCGGGCCCCCGACCGGCCGGAAATCCTGGCACTCATCGAGGCCGCCTTCCCGGAGGGTGTCGAGGCCCACCTGCTCCGGGAATTGTTTGCCGCCCGGGAATACATCCCCGAGCTGTCCCTCGTGGCGGAATCCCCGGACGGGGCCGTCCTGGGGCACGTCATCAGCACCCGCGCCTGGATTGGGGACACCCCCGCGCTCGGCCTGGGTCCGCTCGGCGTGCTCCCCGCGCGGCAGGGCCGGGGCGTGGGTTCGGCCCTGGTCAAGGCCTCCATCGGTGCTGCGAACGGCCTGGGGGAGCCGGCCATCGTGTTGCTGGGCAGCACCGAATATTACCCGCGTTTTGGCTTCGTGCCGGCGGATTCAGTGGGCATCGCCTCGCCCGACCCGTCCTGGGGCTCCCACTTCATGGCGCTGCCCCTGGCCGCCTTCCACCCTGGCATCCGCGGGCGTTTTCGCTACGCCGAACCCTTCAACAGGCTCTGACGGCGCGCAGCCGCACCGGTTCCGGCGCCCTCACCGAATCCAGTAATGTTAAACAAGCAGCCCGCACGCGTGCGTCCCTGCGCCCCAGTAGCCCAATGGCAGAGGCAGTGGACTTAAAATCCATTCAGTGTCGGTTCGAGTCCGACCTGGGGTACCAGACAACTAATCCCGTACAGGGAACCAAAATTAGTGGCCACACGTGGTACTGGGTAGACTGAAAAGACTATTTACCCCCTATTTCGGAGGAATCAGCACCATGGCACTTGGTGGAAACCCGGTCTTTGCCAACAACAAGAATTTCAAGGACTCGCCGGCCGTACGGCGCGGCTTCCTGAGCGGCGGCACGGACACCATGGGTGCCCAGGGCCAGTTCTCCGCCCAGCAGCTGCAGGACATGTACAACCAGCCGTCCGCGAATGCGCAGCAGACCGGCCGCATGACCTACGACGACGTCATCATGAAGACCGTGGGCACCCTCGCCCTGGTCCTCGTGGGCGCCGCACTGGGCTGGATCGTGCCAATCCTCATGCTCCCGGGCATGATCGTGGGCCTGGTCCTGGGCCTGGTCAACTCCTTCAAGAAGCAGCCCTCGCCAGCACTGATCCTGTGCTACGCCGCCTTTGAGGGCATGTTCCTGGGCGGCCTGTCAGGCTTCCTCGAGAACATGTACCCCGGCATTGTGCTCCAGGCCGTGATCGGTACGCTGAGCGTGTTCGCCGTGACGCTGGTGCTGTTCCGCAACGCCAAGGTCCGCGCCACCCCGAAAATGACCCGCTTCTTCATGATTGCGCTGGGCGGCTACGCGCTGTTCTCGCTGATCAACCTGGGCATGATGATGTTCGGCGCCACCAGCAACCCGTGGGGCATGCGCGGCATGGACATTCCCGGCACCACCATTCCCTTCGGCTTTGTCCTGGGCCTGCTCGCCATCGGCCTGGCCGCGTTCTCGCTGATCGTGGACTTCACCTCCATTGAGCGCGGCGTCCAGAACGGCCTGCCCGCCAAGTACTCCTGGACGGCCGCCTTTGGCCTGACGGTTACCCTGGTGTGGCTGTACGTGGAGATCCTGCGCCTGCTGGCCGTTCTGCGAGGGAACGACTAACTCCAAAACAAGACGGGCCTCGACAGGCTCGACCACCGGTGGTCGAGTCTGTCGAGGCCCGTCTTTTCGCTTAAGCTACAGCACCCGGAGAGCGCCCTGGGCGGGGGAGACGGCGAAGATGTCCGGGGCCGTGAACCCGGCTGCGGCAAAGGCGCCGACGACGGCGGCGCGCACCGCGGGCTCTTCGGCCGCCGGGATGAGCGCGATGGCAGAACCGCCGAAGCCGCCGCCCGTCATGCGCGCCCCGAGGGCGCCGTGGGCCAGGGCCGTGTCGACGGCCAGGTCCAGCTCCTCGCAGGAAATCTCGAAGTCGTCCCGCATGGAGGCGTGGCTCGCGGTGAGCAGCGGACCAATGGCGCGCGGGCCGGCGTCGTCCAGCACGGCAACCGTGTCCAGCACGCGCTGGTCCTCGGTGACAATGTGGCGCACCCGGCGGTAGGTTTCCGGGTCCAGCAGGCCGGCGGCCTCGGGCAGCTCCGCCGCGGTGACGTCGCGCAGGGCCTTTACGCCCAGCACCTCCGCGCCCAGCTCGCAGGAGGCGCGGCGGGCCGCATAGCCGCCGGTGGCGTGGGCGTGCGTGACCTTCGTGTCCACCACCAGGATGAGCAGGCCGTTGGCGGCGAGGTCCAGCGGGACCAGCCGGGATTCCTGCGTGCGGCAGTCCAGGAACACGGCGTGCCCCTCGGTGGACAGGAGCGAGGCCGACTGGTCCAGGATGCCCGTGGGCGCCCCGACCACCTCGTTCTCGGCCCGCTGGCCCACCAGCACCAGTTCGTTCGCGGAGAGCCCGGCCCCGGCCAGCTCGTTGAAGGCGGAGGCCACGGCGCACTCGATCGCGGCGGAGGAGGACAGCCCGGCCCCGGACGGCACCGTGGAATGCAGGAACAGGTCAAAGCCGCCAATCCCCACGCCCATCTGGCGCAGCACCCAGACCACGCCCAGCGGATAGGCCGTCCAGCCGTCCATGGTGTCGTGGGAAAGCGTGGACAGGTCCACCGTTTCCATGCCGGCGTCGCCGTAGCTGGAGAGCAGCCGTGCTGTGTTGTCGCCGCGGAGGCGGACAGCCACGCAGGCGGCCCGGTCGATCGCGAACGGCAGCACAAAGCCCTCGTTGTAGTCCGTGTGTTCGCCGATCAGGTTGACGCGGCCGGGCGCGGACCACACGCCGTCGGGGGCGTGTCCAAACGCGGTGGTGAAGGCCTCGGAAATGGCTTCCGGGGTCAGGGGCTGGTTCATTTGACGGTGACTTTCGGCTCAGTGCCGGCCGCGGGCGCGAAGGCGGCGGCCTGGGAGGGGGCAGGTGAAATGGCGGGTGCGGTGGACACCTGGCGCAGCACGGCGGCCGTGTCCTCCGGGGTGGTGTCGTTGATGAATGCACCCATGGCGGCCTCGGAGCCGGCCAGGAACTTCAACTTGTCCGCCGCGCGACGCGGGGACGTCAGCTCCAGGTGGAAGCGGCCGGCCGGGCGCAGCAGGGAATCCAGGGGTGCCTGGTGCCAGGCCGCGATGTACGGGGTGGGGGTGTCATAGAGGTTGTCGAGGCGGCGCAGCACGTCCAGGTACATGACGGCCAGCTCGTCCCGCTCGGCATCGTTCAGGGCGGCAAAGTCCGGCACGTGGCGGTGCGGGGTGAGGTGGATTTCCAGGGGCATGTGGGCGGCAAACGGCACATAGGCGCTGAAGTGCCGGCCCTGGGCGATCATCCGCTCCCCGGAGGCGGATTCCTGCTCCACGATCGAGCCCAGCAGCGTCTCACGCCCGTCCGAGGCCTGGAAGTGCGCCAGGGCCGCCGCCGCCATGACGGCGCTGCGCGGCGGCACGTACGAATATGCATAGATCTGCCCGTGCGGGTGGTGCAGCGTGACGCCGATTTCCTGGCCCCGGTTTTCAAACGGAAATACCTGCTTGACGCCGGGTAGTGCGCTCAGGGCCTCGGTGCGGTGGGCCCAGGCATCAATCACGGTGCGGGCGCGCTCTGTGGACAGCCCGCCGAAGGATCCGGTGTGTTCGGAGGTGAAGGCCACCACCTCGCAGCGGCCATAGGCGCGCCCCAGCGTGCCCCAGCCAGGGTGCTCCGGGATGGTGCCCACGGCCGGGCCCAGTGACGGGAAGCGGTTTTCAAACACGGCCACGTCGTACGCGGAGTCCGGGATCTCGGAAAGGTTGGCGCCCGTGGTGGGGCACAGCGGGCACTGGTCGGCCGGGGGCAGGTAGGTGCGTGTTTGGCGGTGCGCCGCAACGGCCACCCAGTCGCCGGTCAGGGCGTCAAAGCGCAGCTCGCCGGTGTTTTCCTCCGAGCGCGGGTCCAGCGGACGGGTGTCCACGGCCGCGTGGGAGTGAGCCGCAGAGCCCTCGTCAAAGTAGATGAGCTCGCGCCCGTCGGCCAAGCGGGTGCTGGTGGCAATCGTCATGAGGACTTCCTGGTTTGGTTCTTGGTGGTATCGGCCGGAACGGCCACCGCTGTGAAGGTGGGCACCCGGGAAGCAAACAGCTCGCGCGTGGCCGGGGCGGCGCCGTCGTCCGTAATGATGGTGTCCACGGCGGAAAGCGGGGCGATCGTGGCCAGGGAGCGGACGTGGAACTTGGAGCTGTCCGCCAGGACCACCAGGCGGCGGGTGGATTCGATGAAGGCGGCGTTGGTCTCCGACTCCAGCAGGTTGGGCGTGGTCAGGCCGCGGTCCGCGTCCAGCCCGTGCACGCCCATGAAGCAGATGTCAGTGTTCAGGGTGTGCAGTGCCGCGCGGGCCACGGGTCCCACCAGGGCTTCCGACGGCGTCCGCTCACCTCCCGTGACAATGACCTTGCAGTCGGCGCGTCCCTGCTGGTGGTAGAGGAGCTCGGCCACCTTGAGCGAGTTCGTGACCACGGTCAGGTGGCCCAAGCCCTCCAGCGCCGCGGCCAGGTGCACGGCCAGCTGGTAGGTGGTGGTGCCGCCGGTCAGTGCCAGGGTCATGCCGGGGCGGACCAGTTCCAGGGCCTCGCGGGCAATGGCGAGCTTGGCGTCCAGCTCCTTGTCCACGTTCAGCAGGAAGCCCGGTTCCAGCGCACTGAGCCGGGCCAGCCGCGTGGCGCCGCCGTGGATCTTGCGGGCCAGGCCGTTCGCGTCCAGGGATTCAATGTCCCGGCGGATGGTCATTTCGCTGACGTTCAGCGCTGCCGCGATGTCTGCCACGCGCACGGCTTCGTGGACCTGAAGCTGCTTGAGGATGCGTGCCTGGCGTTCGGGTGCCAGCATGTTAGCCCCTGTCTTGTTGAATGCCGTTGGAGTGGATGGTGCTTGAAATGTTCAAAACACATACTTTCAAACAAAATCTTACATTAACTACAACTTTTCGGCAGTAACATGGGCAAAAATAGGCGAAGTTTCCGCACACCGCGCGGTAGCGTTGCACCATGAGTACACCCCTTGCGGAAAGCGGCCCGCGGGCTGCCACGGGCCCCCAATACACCTTGCGCCGCGCCGGAGCCACCGCCGTGGTGGTTTCCCTGGCGGCCGGGCTGCGGCACTATGACCGCGGCGGCGTGGAACTGGTGGAGTCATACGGCGAATCCGTGATTGCACCGGGCGCCGCCGGCATCACCCTGGCGCCCTTTGCCAACCGCGTGGACGGCGGCCTCTGGCACCTCGATGGCAAGGCGCAGCAGCTGGACATCACCGAGGTGGCGCGCAACAACGCCATCCACGGGCTCCTGCGCAACACGGGGTATGCCCTGCTGGAGCAGTCCGAAAGCCACGTGCTGCAGGAGGCCGCCATCCACCCCCAGCACGGGTACCCGTTCCTGGCCCGCCACCAGGTCCGCCACGAACTCACCCCCTCCGGGGCGCTGCGGGTGTCCCAGACCCTGGTCAACGATTCCCCCGAACGGGCGCCCTTTGTGCTCGGCGCGCACCCGTACTTCCGGCTCGGCGATGTGGACACGGAACAGCTGTCCATCACCGTCGACGCCGCCACCTGGCTCGCCGCCAACGACCGCATGATCCCCACGCAGGCCCTGCCCGTTGACGCCGCCCACGACCTCCGCCACGGCCGCCCCGTCGGGGAACTGCGCATGGACACTGCGTTCACGGACCTCGCGTTCACGGCTGTTTCCCCGCAAATTTCCCCGCACGACGGCGTTGCCCGGCACACGCTGTCGGCCCCGGACGGGCGCAGCGTAAGTTTGTGGCACGATTCCTCCGTGGCCTACGTCCACGTGTTCATCACCCCGGACTTCCCGGGCCGTTCGCTGGCCGTGGCCATGGAACCCATGACCGGCCCGGCCAACGCGTTCAATTCCGGCAACGGGCTCAGGTGGCTTGAACCGGGGGAATCGTTCACCATGCGGTGGGGGATCGACTCCGAGCTTTAGGAGCCGACTCTGAGCTGCGGGGCCCGCGGGCCCGGGCTGCGCGGCCCGTGCACCAGCGGCCGCGCGCCGGGAAATGGACGCGAGTTTAAGTATTGCTGCCACATGGGGAATTATTGGTCCATGATGCCTTTGCAGCAGGAACCCGAGGGCCGGCTCCCCGCCAGGCCCCCCGTTGTCCCGTTCGGCATGGTGGCGGCAGGCGCCTGGGCCTGGCGCGTGGGGCTGGTCCTGGTGGTTGCGGGCATGCTCGTGTGGCTGCTGTCCTACGTGACCATCCTGGTCATCCCGCTCATGGTGGCCGCCCTCATTGCCGCGCTGCTGCGTCCCGTGGTGCGCTGGCTGCGCAGGATCGGCCTGCCCAACGGGCTGGCCGTGGCCGTCACGGAACTGGGGCTGCTGGCCCTGGTGCTGGGCGGGCTGTACGTGGCCGGCCGGCAAATGGTTTCCGGCATCGCCGACCTCAGCAAGCAGGCAGTGACCGGGCTGATCCAAATCCAGGCCTGGCTGACCTCCGGCCCCCTGGGCCTGAGCGACAACCAAATTGACACGTACCTGAAGGACGCGCTCGACGCCCTCCAAAACAACAGTTCGGCCATCCTCTCCAAGGCGCTGGGCATCGGCACCGGCTTCGGCCACTTCGCCGCGGGCCTGCTGCTGACCCTGTTCATCCTCATTTTCTTCCTCCTTGAAGGCGATCGGATCTGGTCCTTTGTGGTCAGGTTCTTCCCCCACCGCGCCCGCCCCGCCGTGGACGGTGCCGGCCGGCGCGGCTGGCTGTCCCTGGGCAACTACGTGCGCGTGCAGATCCTGGTGGCCGCCGTGGACGCCGTCGGCATTGGCGCCGGTGCCGCCATCATCCAGGTCCCGCTGGCTCTGCCGCTGGGCGTGTTGGTCTTCGTGGGGTCGTTCATCCCCGTGGTCGGTGCGCTCGTGACGGGCGCCGTGGCCGTGCTGTTGGCGCTTGTGGCCAACGGCTGGGTCAACGCGCTGATCATGCTCGGCATAGTGCTGCTGGTCCAACAGGCCGAAAGCCACCTGCTGCAGCCGTTCATCATGGGCCGGGCGGTCAACCTCCACCCCGTGGCCGTGATCCTGGCCGTGGCCGCCGGCTCCAGCGTGGCCGGCATCCTCGGCGCCCTGTTCGCCGTGCCGGTGCTGGCCTTCGCCAATTCCTTCATCCGCTACATCGCCCAACGCGGCTGGACCGCCGATCCCGCCCTGGCCGGGCTTTGGGGAATGCCCGACGGCGGCGCCCCCGCGACC
>NZ_JAJLOZ010000093.1:0-15608 GCF_025548615.1 Arthrobacter sp. A2-55
AGGTGAGGGAGGGTCGCTAGAGGTCGGTGCGGGAGTCGTTGGGGTACGTGACGCCGAGCTGGCGGCGGGCCTCGTCGAAGAGTTCCATGATGGCCACGGAGTCGTCCAGCGGCATGGTGGCGGATTCGGTCAGCCCGGCCTGGATGCAGCGGGTCACCTCGCGCAGCTGGTACGTGTAGCCGCGGCCCGGGTGCTCGAATGACTCCGTGCGCACCCCGTCCCAGCCCACCGAGACACGCAGCCCCTTGGGGTTGTTGGGGGAGCCCACCGTCTCCACGAACCCCTCCGTTCCAGCCACCGTGGCCACCCGCGGCCCCTGCGACACCAGGTAGCTCATCAGCTGCGCCTGCGCCCCGGAGGCATAGCTGAGCGACAGCGAATTCTGAGCATCCACGCCGAGGGCCGTCAGCTCGCCGGTGGCAGCCACGGCGGCCGGCTTGCCCAGCGTGGCCCAGGCCCACAGCAGCGGATAAACCGTGATGTCCAGGAGGGCTCCGCCGCCGTCGGCCGGGGCCCAAATGCGGGCGGTGTCGTCGAGCGGGGCCGGGAAGCCGAGGTCCGCACGCACCCACTTCACCTCGCCAATCTCGCCCGAGGCAACGATCTCCAGCGCGCGCTGGAAGCCCGGGACAAAGCGCGCCCAGACAGCCTCCATGAGGAACAGCTTCCGTTCACGGGCCAGCGCCGCCAGGGAACGTGCCTCCGCAGCAGTGATGGTCAGCGCCTTTTCGCACAAAACGTGCTTGCCGTTTTCCAGGGCCGCCTTGGCAATGTCGTAATGCTGGGCGTGCGGGGTGGCGATGTAGACGACATCCACCGCCGGGTCCTGCACCAGCTGGAGGTAACCCGGGGCACCCAGGCCGTCCGGACCGCCGTCGTAATAGTGGGAGGTGAAGCCGAACTCCTCGGCAAACGCCGCGGCGCTGGCCCCGCTGCGCGAACTCACGGCCGACAGCACGGCATCCTCCAGCAGGGCCAGGTCCGCCGTGACGGTCCTGGCGATGTTGCCGGTGGCCACCACGCCCCAGCGCAGCGGGGCGCCGGTGGCGGAGAGCGTCTCGGGGTTGAACGTGGTGTACCAGTCGGGACGGCCGACATAACGGGGAATGGTCATGGCGCCATTCTGCCAGCTATTGGGGGGATGGCGAAGGCCCCGTCCGGTGTCGTGATGCACGACGCCGGACGGGGCCTTGGGCTGTTGTGTTGCCTTGGGTGGGGCTACTTGGTCAGCGGGCCAAGCACCTTGTCATTGGCGTATTCCTCGGCAGCGTTGGCCTTGGTCACGATCTTGGGAACCAGCAGGAACGCCGGAACAACCTTGGTGCCGTTGTTGTAGGAGGTGGGGTCGTTGATCTCCGGCTTGGTGCCCTTCTGCAGGCCCTTCACCATTTCGATGGCGTGGTTGACCAGCGCGGTGGTGTCCTTGTTGATCGTGGAGTACTGCTCCCCGGCCATGATGGACTTGACGGATTCAACCTCGGAGTCCTGGCCGGTGACGGTCGGGACGGGCTTGCCGGCGGCCTTCACGGAGGTGATGATGGCCCGTGCCAGGGTGTCGTTGGGGGACAGCACGCCGTCCAGGGCGGCCGAACCGTAGTTGCCCACCAGCAGGGAGTCCATGCGCTTCTGGGCGTTCTCGGCCTTCCAGCCCTGGGTCACTGCCTGCTCGAAGGTCTTCTGGCCGGAAACAACCTTGAGGGTGCCGTCCTGGATCTTGGGCTGGAGGATCTTCATGGCGCCGTCAAAGAAGACCTTGGCGTTGGCGTCGTCGGGGGAGCCGGCAAAGAGCTCGATATTGTACGGGCCGTTCGGCTTCTTGGCCTTCATGCCGTCCAGCAGGGCCTGGCCCTGGAGCTCGCCGACCTTGAAGTTGTCGTAGGCCACGTAGTAGTCCACGTTCGGGGTGTTCAGCAGCAGGCGATCGTAGGCGATGACCGTTGCGCCGGCATCCTTGGCCTGCTTGAGCTGCGTGCCCAGCTGGCCGCCGTCGATGGCGCCGACAATGATGACCTTGGCGCCCTTGGCCACCATGGCGCTGATCTGGTTCTGCTGCTCGGCAACGCCGCCGTTGGCGAACTGGACGTCGCCCTTGAAGCCGGCCTGGGTGAGGCCGTCGTTGAAGAGTTTCTCTGCAAGGACCCAGTTTTCACTGGTCTTCTGGGGAAGAGCGACGCCGATCAGCGCGTCCGCGGCGAAACCGCCTGCCGCGCCGGAGGACGCTGCGGGCGCAGCCGCGCGTCCGCAGCCCGTCAGTGCCAGGGCGGAGGCCGCCAGGACAACCGCCATGGTTTTGGCAGCCTTGTTGAGCTTGAACATGGTGTTCACTTTCTGTTGGGTTACGTGAAGTGTTGCTCGGTGGTGCTTCGGGGAAGAATTAGGATTCGGTCCTGACGGCGTCCCTGAGGGGTTCGGCCACGGCCAGGTCCGGGTTGTCCCGGCCGCCCAGTTTCTTCATCATCAGGCCGATGAAGGACGCCTTGCCCTGGGACTTGTTGTAGACGTCAAAGACGACGGCGGCCAGCAGGACCAGGCCCTTGATGATCTGGGTCATATCCGAACCGACGCCCATCAGCTGAAGGCCGTTGTTCAGCACGGCCATGACCAGGCCACCAATCATGGAGCCCACCACCGTGCCGACGCCGCCGGTGACTGCGGCGCCACCGATGAAGACGGCGGCAATGGCATCCAGTTCCCAGCCGACGCCGTCGGACGGGCCGGAGGCGTTGGAGCGGGCCACGAAGATCATGCCGGCCAGCCCGGCCAGCACGGCCATGTTGAGGATGACCAGGAAGTCGGTGCGCTTGCTCTTGACGCCGGAGAGTGCGGCTGCGTGCCTGTTGCCGCCCACTGCGTAGATGTGGCGGCCGATGGTGGTGCGGGCGGCGATGAAGCCGTAGGCCAGGACCAGGACGCCCAGGATGATGCCGGGGACCGGGAAGGACGTGCCGGGGCGGCCCGTGGCGAACAGGTAGGTGGCGTAGAGGACCACGGCGCACAGGATTACGAGCTTGGTGATGGTGACCCAGAGGGGCTTGACGTCGGCGCCCAGCGCCACGGCCTTGCGGTGGTTGCGCAGCCCGCTCCAGATGAGGGCGGCGACGATGATGAAGCCGACCAAAAGGGTCAGGTTGTTGTAGCCGGTGTCCGGGCCGACTTCATTCAGGTAGCCGGCGCCGATGAACTGGAAGTCGGTGGGCACGGGCACGGTCAGGGACTTGCCGAAGTATTGGTTGGCGCCGCGGAAGAGGAGCATGCCGGCCAGGGTGACGATGAAGGCCGGGATGCCCACATAGGCCACGAAGAAGCCCTGCCAGGCACCAATCAGGGCACCCAGCACCAGGCCCACCACAATCCCCATGTACCAGGGCAGGTGCCAGTCACGCATGGTCAGGGCCACCACAATGCCCACGAAGGCGGCAACGGAGCCCACGGAGAGGTCAATGTGGCCGGCGATGATGACCAGCACCATACCGATGGCCAGGATCAGGATGTAGGAGTAGCCATTGACCAGGTTGATGACGTTGTCCGGGGTGAGAATCACTCCGCCTGTCATGAACTGGAAGAAGACGATCAGGGCGACGAGCGCGAAGATCATCCCGAATTGGCGGGTGTTGCCGCCGAATAGCTGTTTGATGGCGTTCATGGGGGTCCTGTTTCTTCCCTTGGTCTAGGCAGATTTCTTGGCAGCGGTCATGCGTTTCATCAACGATTCCTGGCTGGCCTGGCTTTTGTTCAGGACGCCGGTGATGGCGCCTTCAAAGATGGTGTAGATCCTGTCCGAAATGCCCAGCAGTTCGGGCAGTTCGGAGGAGATGACGATGACGCCCTTGCCCTGGTTGGCGAGGGCCTGGATGATGCCGTAAATCTCATACTTGGCGCCGACGTCGATCCCGCGGGTGGGTTCGTCCAGGATGAGGAGGTCCGGGTCGGTGAACATCCACTTGGCCAGGACCACCTTTTGCTGGTTCCCGCCGGAAAGCTTCGACACGCCCTCATCCACGCTGGGCGTCTTGGTGCGCAGCTGCTTGCGGTATTGCTCGGCCACCTCGTATTCCTTGTCAAGGTTCACCACCGAGCGCTTGGAGATGGCATCGAGGTTGGCGGCGACAGTGGTGGTCTTGATGTCGTCGAGCAGGTTCAGCCCCAGGGTCTTGCGGTCTTCGGTGACATAGCCCAGGCCGTGCTTGATGGCCTCGGGGACGTTGCGAAGGGTGATTTCCTTGCCGTCCTTGATGATCTGCCCCGAAATGTAGTGGCCGTAGGAGCGGCCGAAGAGGGAGCGCGCCAGCTCGGTGCGCCCGGCACCCATGAGGCCGGCAAAGCCGACAATCTCCCCGCGGCGGACATTGAAGCTGGAGTTCTTGCACACCAGCCGGTCCGCAATTTGTGGGTGCCTGACGGTCCAGTTCTTGACTTCGAAGAAGACCTCGCCGATTTTGGGCGTGTGCTCGGGGAAGCGCGATTCGAGCGTCCGGCCCACCATGCCCTTGATGATCCGGTCCTCGTCCACGCCGTCTGCCTTGACGTCCAGGGTCTCGATCGACTTGCCGTCGCGGATGATGGTGATGGAGTCGGAGACTTGCTCGATCTCGTTGAGCTTGTGGGAGATCATGATGCAGCTGATGCCCTTGCCCTTCAGGCCGCGGATCAGGTCCAGCAGGTGCTGGGAATCGGACTCGTTCAGGGCTGCCGTGGGCTCGTCGAGAATGAGCAGCTTGACCGACTTGTTGAGGGCCTTGGCGATTTCCACCAGCTGCTGCTTGCCGACGCCGATTTCCTTGACGGGGGTGTCGGGGTCCTCGCTCAACCCGACCCGGGCCATCAGTTCGATGGTCCGCAGCCGGGCTTCGTCCCAGTTGATGATGCCGAACTTGGTGGGTTCGTTGCCGAGGAAGATGTTCTCGGTGATGGAGAGTTCGGGGATCAGCGCGAGTTCCTGGTGGATGATCACGATGCCGGCGTGCTCGCTGGCCCGGATGTCCTTGAATTGGCAGACCTCGTTCTGGAACACGATCTCGCCGTCGTAGCTGCCGTAAGGGTAGACGCCGGAGAGGACCTTCATGAGCGTGGACTTGCCGGCCCCGTTTTCGCCGCAGATTGAGTGGATCTCGCTGGCGCGGACGGTGATGGAGACGTCGGAGAGGGCCTTGACGCCGGGAAATTCCTTGGTAATGGATTGCATCTGAAGAATGATGGGGTTTGCGGACGGCATGAGCGTGTCGCTTTCCAAGACGGACGTCTTTGTCATTGCCCCACAGCCACAACAGGTGAGTGGGTGTGATGCGGTACATCAAAATTTGGTACTTAGGAGATTCAACTCGGTTGCGGCGTTGACGTCAAGCCTTTAACGCAACAGGATGGTAACGGTTTTACAAAGTTTGCTGCGAGGGCTCGTGCTGAAACACCAGCGACACGGCGCCCAGGGCTTCCGAGCGCGGTCCCAGCGACGAGGTGGCCAGGGTGGTGTTCTCCCCGACCACGGGCACGGCGTGGCGCAGCAGGCCGCGGCGCACGGGTGTGAGCAGGAGTTCGCCCAGGGTGGCCAATGGCCCGCCGATGACGATGACATCCGGGCTCATCAGGTTGGAGATCGTGGCGAGTGCGCGGCCCACAGCAGTGCCGGCGTCCTCCAGCACGCGCAAGGTGGTGGGGTCCCCGGACTTGGCCTGCCGGACAATGTCCTCCGCGTCGATGGGTTGCGACCTGTCGCGGCTGAGCAGTTGGATCATGGTGGCCGTGGAGGCTATGGTTTCCAGGCAGCCGCGGTTCCCGCACCGGCAGATCAGTCCGGCCTCGGTGATGGTCAGGTGCCCGATTTCGCCGGTCACCCCGATGCTGCCGGAATACAGCGCCCCGTTCACGATCAGGCCGGCACCGATGCCCGTGCCGATCTTGACGAAGACCAGGTTGGGGACGGCGGCAAAGGCGCCCCAGGAGATTTGGGCCAGGGCGCCGAGGTTGGCGTCATTCTCAATGAATACGGGCAGGTTCAGGGCGGACTTGAGCCGTTCATGGAGGTTGATGCCCACCCATTCGGGCAGGATGGCGCCCTGGATGACTTTCCCCGTCCGCCGGTCGATGGGCCCCGGGATTCCGGCTCCCGCGCCGATCAGGTTCGAGCGGGAAATGCCATTTTCCGCAAGCAGCACCTCAAGGAGCTTGGCGGCGGCGGCAATGCCCACCGTGGCATCGTGTCCCAGGGGAAGCGGGATCTCACGTTCTGCCACCACCTGATGGGAGCGGTTGGCCAGGACCACGCGGAGGTGGCTGCGGCCAAAGTCGATTCCCGCTGCAATGGAGCTGTCCCCGACGTAGCGCACGGAGTGTGCGCGCCGCCCGGAACTGGTGGTGGGTGTCAGGCTGACCAGGCCGGCAGTGTGCATACTCTTGACGATGTTGGACACGGTGGCGGTCGACAGCCCGGTCATTCTGGACAGCTCTGCCTGGGTGGCGGGCCCGCCGCGCAGCAGCTGGTCCGTCACCCGGAGCTGGTTGCGCATCCGCAGGGCGGATTGCGATCCGGGATTGGCGGATCGGCCGGCTTTGGGGCGCGCGGTGGTTTCGTCGTCGAACATAAACAAAAGCGTGCCCTACTCCGCCCTTGAGGTCAAGAAGTTAACGCGAGTTTTGTGATTTGCGTTAAGCGGGTTTAGTCAAGCGCCTGCCGCCGTCAGCTGTGGATGGCCTTGTGCTTGCGGGCCAGCTCCACGTAGTGCGCTGCGTTTTCCCGCACATGCTCCTGTTCCTCCGCGGTCAGCTCCCGCCGGACCTTGCCGGGCACCCCGGCCACCAGGGAACCGGCGGGAATCACTGCGCCCTCCAGGACCACGGCCCCGCCGGCCACCAGGGAACCGGCGCCGATGACGGCCCCGTTCATGACGGTGGCGCCCATGCCGATCAGGCAGTTGTCCTCCACGGTGCAGCCGTGCACCACTGCATTGTGGCCCACGCTGACGCCGTCGCCAATGGCGGTGGGGAAGCCTGGGTCGGCATGGAGCACCACGTTGTCCTGCAGGTTGGAACCGGCCCCCACCGTGATGGAATTCGTGTCGCCGCGCACCACCACGCCGTAGAACGCACTGGAATCCTCACCGAGGGAGGCCTGGCCGATGAGGGTGGCCGTCGGCGCCACGAAGGCCGATTCGTGGACGGAGGGCGAGTGGCCGTCGAAGTCGATGAGCTGGTTCATGGTGGGGTCCGTTCCTTTGGGTGCCGTCAATTCACGTGCCGGCATTTCACTGTCACAGCCGATGCTACCCAGATCCACGCCGGCGCAACGGGCAAATCGTCCCAAATGTGCTGCGCCGCAGTATTTTTCGCCCGGGCGGCCGGACCCCGCCGGCATTACTGTTGAGGGAAACCCTACGAGGAGGAGCCCCCACATGCTGCTGGCACTCATGCAGGCCCAGGCCCGCCCGCTGGACGTGGCGGCGAACCTGGCCGCCATTGACCACGCCGCCCGGGACGCCGCGGCCGCCGGCGCGCAGCTGCTGCTGACGCCGGAGCTGTTCCCCCTCGGCTACGCGCCGCTGCGCATCCACGCAGACTTTGACATGGCTCGCCTGCCGGACATCCGGGCTGCGCTGGCGGAAACAGCGCGCCGCCACGGGATCGGCCTGGTGTACAGCCTGCCGGGGGACTGCGGCGGCACCCGTCCCGGCATTTCAGCCACCCTGCTGGATGCTGCCGGGACCGAACTCCTCACGTACGGCAAGGTGCACCTCTTTGGCGGGGACGAGCGCAAGGCCTTTTCCCCCGCAAGCCGGCCGCCCGGCGTCGTGCAGTTCATGGGGCTCAACCTTGCCATGGTCATTTGCTACGACGTGGAATTCCCCGAAACCGTGCGGGCTGCCGCGGTGCGGGGCGCCGACGCGGTGCTGGTGCCCACGGCCCTGGCACACGGCTTTGACGAGGTCCCCAACATCATCCTGCGGGCGCGGGCCCTGGAAAACCACGTGGCCGTGGCCTATGCCAACCACTGCGGCATCGAGGACGGCACCACTTTTGGCGGCGGCAGCATCATTGCCGGGCCCGACGGCGGCGTCCTGGCCTCCGCGGGGATCGGCGCCGAGCTGCTGTACGCCGAGCTGGACGCGGACGCGATCCGCGGTTCGCGCGCAGGCGTGCCCTACCTGGCCGAGCGCCGCCCGGAGCTCTACCGCGAGTGGGAGAACGGGTAGCGCCGCCGCTGATTGAGCTTGTCGAAATCCCGGGCCGCCGCCGGGTCTCGACGCGCTCGCAGGGCTCGCTGCTCGACCACCGGGTCTCGCTGCTCGACCACCGGCCTACAGGTACTGCAGCGCAATCCAGAGGTCGGCGCGGGACTGGGGGTCGTTGGGGTCCCGCTCCAGCAGCTCGAAGGCGGCGCCTATGTGCCGGCGGACGCTGTTGCGGTGCAGCGACAGTGCCTTGGCCGTGGCGTCCCAGCTGCCATTGTGCGTGAGCCAGCCGCGCAGCACCTCCAGCAGCACGTCCCGCCGTTCGGGCTCCAGTTCCAGCAGCGGCGCCAGGACCTGCCCGGCCAGCATGGTGCCGGCCTCCCGGCCCAGCAGGCCCGTGACGGACCACGTCACCGAATCCACGCGCAGCGTCTCCGAGGTGGCCCGGGCCCGGGCCCGCAGCGAGCCGACCCGCTGATACGCGGCCGGGAGGTCGTTGGGTTCCACGGGGTCCCCCACCACCAGCCGCCAGCCCAGCCGTTCCACCTCGGCCACGGCTGCCTCGTCCACCTTCAGCCGGGTCACGGCCGCGAAGCCGTAGTCGGTGATTTCCACCAGCTTGGTGTCGAAGATCCGCCGCCACTGCAGCAGTTCCCGCACGGGGCTGTCGGTGCTGCGCCACTGCGGTGCATCCACATTCACGCCCTGCACCACCCGCATGGGCGCCGACCGGGAGGAGGAAAGGCTCTGCGCCAGCAGGTCCTTCGCCGCCGTTATCTGCCGTGAGGTTCCGGCGGCCAGTGTTTCCGGGTGCAGCAGCAGCGCGGTGGCCAGCTGGCTCGGTGCCAGGGAGCCGCTGGTGCGCTGGCGCGAGAGCAGTTCCAGGAGCCCGACGGCGGCGGAAACTATGTTGTTGTGCGCCGGGGACAGCCGCTCCGCGGAGCCAATCACCAGGGCGCCGAGGTTGACGTCGCGGTTACTGCGCAGCGGGTGCCCCACCACAAACTCGGACCCCTCCGCCGGGTAGCGGTCCAGCTCAATGCGCGGGCCCGAGCCCTGGAACAGCCGTTCCAGCAGCGGCCCCAGCAGCACGACGTCGGCCGGCCGGGTTCCGGCGCGCGCCCGCACCTTGCCGTCGGCCCCCACCAGTACGGCCCAGCAGGGCACCCGCTGAACCAGCGTTGCCAGCACCTCCTGGTCGGGGCGCGGGGAGAGCACGGAGCGCATCAGCAGCCGGTTGGTCTCGGCCAGGCTGCGGAACACCTTCGCCGAATCCGATTCCAGCAGCTGCGCAAATTGCAGCCCGATCGCGGCGAACGGGACGGACGGCGGCACCTCCACCAGTGTGATCCCGTGGCGGCGGCAGGACGCCGCCAATGCGGGCGGCACCGCATCATGGTACGGGGTCAGGCCAAAGCCCAGGGCGCAGACGCGGGCCACGGCCAGCCGCGCCACGTAGGCCTCGACCGCGTCCGCCGTGCCGCCGTCGTCCATCAGGGGAAGGCCGGCGGTGAGCACAAACTCGCCGTCCATGAGGTACGGGGTGGGGTCCGCCAGTTCGCTGGGCTCCACCCAGCGCAGCCGGGCGTCCAGGTCCGCGGCGTGCAGGATCTTCAGCTCATGCGGCAGCTCCGCCAGGAACTGGGACAGCGTCACGGAGCGGAAGCGGGACTCCACTTCCTCCGTGGAAAGCGGCAGCGAGCGCACCCGCCCGGAGGTGCCGCCGTCGGTGCTAGCGGCCATGGGTGTACACCCGCTGCAGCCGGGGCGCGATCCGGTTGATGACCTCGTCGCCGTGGCTGTTGATGGCGGCGCCCCAGTCGTCGGCGCTCGCGGCCCCGGCGGCCGGGTCGCCGAACAGCAGGGCGGTCTCGCCCACGCGCACGGAAGTCTCGTGGCCCAGGTCCACCATGAACTGGTCCATGCAGACCTTGCCGATCACCGGCACCCTTTGGCCGCCCACCATCACCACGCTGCTGCCGGATATCCCCTTCGGTATGCCGTCCGCGTAACCCAGCGGGATCAGGCCGAGGTAGCGGGACTCGTGCGTGATGGCGCGGTGTTCGTAGCTCACGCCGGTGCCCGCCGGCACATGCTTGACCAGCACCACGGGGGCCGTGACGGAGAGCGCGGGGCGCAGCCCGTAGTCGGCCGGGTCCATGTGCTCTGCGGGGGAGAGGCCGTACATGGCCAGCCCAGCGCGCACCATGTCAAAGTGGAACTCGGGCCGGGCCAGGATGTTCGCCGAACTGGCCACGTGTCGCAGGGTGGGCGCCAGCCCGGCGTCGAACGCCTCCCGGACCGCCTCCTCAAACTCGGCGACGGCGGCCGTGTTGGCCGGGTGGGCGGGGACGTCGGCCCAGGCCAGGTGCGTCCACACGCCGCGGACCGTGACGGAGCCGCTGAGCTCCGCCGCCCGTGCGGCCGCCACCAGGGCCGGCCAATCCTCGCGCCGGGCGCCGCCGCGGCTCAGTCCGCTGTCCAGCTCCAGGTGGATGAACGCGGTACGGCCCAGCCCGCTTGCTATGCCGGCCACCACCTCAAGCTGGGCCGGGCTGCCCAGGGAAATGTCGACGTCGTTCCCCACCGCCTCGGCCATGGCGCCGCCGGAGGTGGTGGCCAAGTAGAGCCACGCTAGGATGGGGGCCGTGATGCCGGCGCGGCGCAGGGCCAGCGCCTCGGAGAGCTGTGCCGTGCCGAGCCAGTCCGCGCCGGCGGCGAGGGCGGTCCGGGCCGTCTCCAGCAGGCCGTGCCCATAGGCGTTACCCTTGACGACGGCCATCAAGTGCGCGGAACGCGTGCGTTCCCGCAGGATTCCCACATTGTGCCCGATGGCATCCAGGTCCACGCTGACCGTGCCGGTGGTGAGCTCCGCCACAACGGAGGCTGGTAGTGCATTCTGTCTCATGGAGATAGCGTACAGGATGTTTTGCACTACGTTGAGATGTGGGTCACAGCTTTATTGTTGAGAAACGGGAACAGCGCCTCCAGCAGGCTTTCGAGAGAATTGGATCAAGAGGATGACACTGCGTGATCAACTCAGCCAGCGGTCAAAGGCGACCGCACCACGCCCGCAGGGACGCGGGCCGCAAGGCAACAACCGCGGCGGCGGCCCCGCCGTCGGGCTTGGCACCCAGCTCATGCGGCGCAAGCCGCTGGGCCAGATGCTCCACGAAGCCGGCAACGGCACCGACGGCCGGAAGCTGGTGCGCAGCTTTGGCGTGCTGCAGCTGACCATGATCAGCGTGGGCGCCACCCTGGGCACCGGCATCCTGGTGATCCTGGGCGACTCCGTGCCGCTGGCCGGGCCCGCCGTCTTCATCTCCTTTCTCATCGCCGGCGTCGCGGCCCTGCTTTCGGCTGTGTCCTACGCGGAAATGGCCGGCATGGTCCCGGTCTCCGGCTCCAGCTACTCCTACACCTACGCCACCCTCGGCGAGGGCATGGCCTGGATTTGCGGCTGGTGCCTGGTGCTCGAATACGCGGTGTCCGTGGCAGCCGTGGCCGTGGGCGCGGGGCAGTACATCAACGAGGCCGTGGCCGGCTTCGGGTGGGCGCTGCCGGACTTCATCTCCCAGCCGCCGGGTTCGGGCGGATTCCTGAACCTGCCCGCCATGGCCATTGTGCTGCTGGCCATGTTCCTGCTGGTGCGCGGCGCCAAGGAAAGCGCCGTCATCAACACGGTGATCGTGTTCGTGAAAATCATCATCCTGCTCTTCTTCTGCGCCATCGCCTTCACCGCTTTCCAGGCCGGCAACTTCAGCCCGCTCATGCCGATGGGCGCCGCCGGCGTCTCCGCGGCAGCCTCACGCGTGTTCTTCTCCTACATCGGCTTCGACGCCGCCTCCACGGCCGGGGAGGAAGCCAAGAACCCGCAGCGCGACCTGCCCCGGGCCATCATGCTCTCCATGTTGATCGTGACCTCGCTGTACGTGCTGGTGGCTGTGGCCGCCGTGGGCGCCCGCCAGTGGACCTGGTTTGAGGGCACGCAGGCCGCCCTGGTGCAGATCCTGCTTGAAATCACGCACCAGCCGTGGATGGGCCTGGTGTTCTCCGTGGGCGCCGTGCTCGCCATCGCCTCCATCGTGCTGACCGTGCTCTACGGCCAGACCCGCATCCTGATGTCCATGTCCCGCGACGGCCTGGTCCCGGAAATCTTCGGCCGCATCTCAGCCAAGCGCGGCACCCCCGTGGCCGGCACCCTGATCGTGGGCATCGCCGTCGCCCTGACCGCGGGCCTGATCCCGCTGGGCGCGCTCGCCGACGCAACCAGCATCGGCACGCTCTTTGCTTTCGCGCTGGTCAACGTGGCCGTGATCTACCTGCGCCGCAATCGCCCTGACCTCAAGCGCAGCTACAAAGTGGCCTTCTACCCGGTCACCCCCATCCTGGGCTCGCTCATGTGCATCTACCTGATGGTCAACCTGGGCGGCGTCACCTGGATTGTCTTCGTTGCCTGGATGCTGGTGGGCCTGCTGGCGTACTTTGGCTACGGCCGCAAGCACTCCCGCGTGGCCGCCCTGACGGTTGCAGAGTACGACGAACTCTCCGCGCAGTCCCTGGAAACCACTGACATGTTCGACGCCGGGTCCCCGGCTGCCGCTTCCGCCGCACCCGAGGCAAAGGTACCGTAAGGCATGACCGAAGCCATCACCATGCTGAACCCCGATTTCCCGTTCAGCTACGACCACTACCTTGCGCACCCGGCCGGCCTGGGCAGCGTGCCCGCCGCAGCCTACGGGACGGAGGTTGCCGTGATCGGCGGCGGGCTCTCCGGGCTTGTCGCCGCGTACGAGCTCATGAAAATGGGGCTCAAGCCAGTCATCTTCGAGGCGGACCAGATCGGCGGGCGGCTGCGCACGGCCAGCTTCCCGGGCGCCCCAGACGTCACGGCCGACCTGGGCGGCATGCGCTTCCCCGTGTCCGGCCGCGCCTTCTACCATTATGTGGACCTGCTGGGCCTGTCCACCGAGGCGTTCCCCAACCCGCTCGCCGAGGCCACCTCCAGCACCGTCATCGAGCTGGCCGGGAAGCGGCACTACGCCACCACCGAGGCGGAACTGCCCGAATTCTTCCGCGAGGTGGCGCGGGCCTGGAAGGACGCCGTGAACGACGGCGCCGCGTTCACGCAGATGCAGGACGCCATCCGGGCCCGGGACACCAGGCGTATCAAGGAACTGTGGAACGCACTGGTCCCGGAGCTGGACGAGGAAACGTTCTACGGCTTCATCGCCGGCTCCGCCTCCTTCCGGAAGGCAGGGTTCGGGCACCGGGAGGCCTTTGGCCAGGTGGGCTTTGGCACGGGCGGCTGGGACACCGACTTCCCGAACTCCATCCTGGAGATCCTGCGTGTGGTCTACACCGATGCGGACGACGGCCACCGCAGCATTTCAGGCGGGGCGCAGAGGCTCCCCGAGGCACTCTGGCGGGACGCGCCGTCGGGCCTGGAATTTTGGCCCGAAGGCACCTCGCTGAGCTCGCTGCATGCAGGCTCCCCGCGCGGCGCCGTGGCGAAGATCGCCCGCGCCGGCGACGGTTCCCTCGAGATCACCGAACGGTGGGGGCGGGTGCAGCGCTTCGCCGCCGTGGTCAGCACCTGCCAGTCGTGGCTGCTGTCCACACGCATCAACACGGAGGAATCGCTGTTCGCGGCGCCCATGTGGACGGCCATTGAGCGGTCGCACTACATGCAGTCGTCCAAGACGTTTGTCATGGTGGACCGGCCGTTTTGGAAGGACATTGACCCCGCCACGGGCCGCGAAACCATGTCCATGACGCTGACGGACCGGCTCAACCGCGCCACGTACCTGCTGGACAACGGCCCCGACAAGCCCGCCGTCATCCTGCTGTCCTACACCTGGAACGACGACGCGCTGAAGTGGCTGGCGCTCTCCGCCGAGGAACGCGTGGAGCTGATGTTGCATTCGCTGGCGCAGATCTACCCGGGCGTGGACATCGCGTCCCACATTGTGGGCGCGCCGATCACCGTTTCGTGGGAGGCAGACCCCAACTTCATGGGTGCCTTCAAGGCCAACCTGCCCGGGCACTACCGCTACCAGCAGCGCCTGTTCACGCACTTTGCGCAGGACGGGCTGCCGGATTCGCAGCGCGGCATCTTCCTGGCCGGCGACGATGTTTCCTGGACCGCGGGCTGGGCCGACGGCGCCGTCACCACGGCGCTGAACGCCGTCTGGGGCGTGGTGCGCCACCTGGGCGGCACGTCTGCCGAGGGGAATCCCGGGCCGGGCGAGCTTCTTCCGGAGATTGGCCCGATGTCCCTCGACTGACCCGGTGGTCCCGTTCGAGAATCGACAACCCCCCCCAACTGTGAGTCAGAAACTGCACGAAAACCCCTCGTTTTGGGCGAATACCGTGCAGTTTCTGACTCACAGTTGAGGGTGGAGAGCGGCGGAGGCGAGCGCGTCCCAGGCGAAGCTGGCCAGCCAGTGGCTGGACATGAACTCTTCCGTCATTACGGAAGCCAGGCCCGGCTCGAGCAGCAGCGGCACGGCGGCGTCCACCACTGCGGCGAGCTGTCCGGCGTCGGGGCCGCCGTTTGCCCCGGCATGCCGGAGGGCCTGGCCGATGCGAATGAGCTGCCCGGCCCGGGTCAGGTTGAGCCCGTTCAGGTGGGCCAGGTAGCCGTCGGATTCGTCGGTGACCGAATACCTTGCCAGGATCCGCGAGTCCGGGCCAAGGTCCGGGAGGAAGGCGGCGAACCACTCGGCAAACGCCTCGGGATCGAGCACCCGGGCCATGAGGTCGGCTTCGCTCAGCCCCGCGGAGAGGAAGTCCTGCCCGCTCATTTCCCACCCGCCGGGCCAGCCGGCGTCGTGCTTGAACCAGCGCAGCGCAGTCTGCTCGCACACACCAGCCGCCTTGTCGCGCCCCAGGGCGCGGAAGGCGTCGAGCAGGAGGCCCAGGCCGAAGGCGGCGTTGGTGTGCAGGCCGTGGCGGACCGGGAATTCCGCCTTCTCCGCCCAACCCGCCACGAGCCCGGCCACGATGTCCACCAGCGGATCGAGGGCGGCGCCCCACGCCTTGACCTGCGGATCGGTGGAAGCGGCCGCCGCCGCGGCGAGCCGCACCAGCCAGGCCCAGCCGTAGGGGCGCTCCCAACTGGGGTTGTTCAGCAGGTACGCGCCCTCAACGGCCAGGTTTTCCGGCGTCAGGTTCGCAGCAAGGGCCGTGCGCAGCTGGGCGTCCAGGCCGGCGTCGAGCCCGTGGCCCAGCAGCGTCACGCCCAGCCAGCTCATGTGGACGCAGGAGTGCCAGTCGAAGGACGTGTAAAACGCGGGGTGCAGTTCCTGCGGGCTGGGCCTGTCCGCCAGTGACGTCTCCACATGGTGGGAAGCGTAGGGGTAAGGCCGGGCCAGGTTGTCCAGGACGATCCCGGCGTAGTGGTTGGCCAGCGAATCCATGCGGGCGGCGGCGTCGGGGGCGGTGGTC
>NZ_JAJLOZ010000094.1:0-15601 GCF_025548615.1 Arthrobacter sp. A2-55
CCGGCGCGGCTAGCCGGGGTCACTGCGGCACCAGCACCAGCTTGCCCCGGGCGGTCCCGGACTCCAGGGAAGCATGGGCGGACGCCGCAGCGGACAGGGGCAGCACGGTGACATCGCGGGCGCGCAGGCTGCCATCCTCCAGCAGTTCATTCACGGCGCCGGCCGCAGCGGCGAGCTCGGCCACCGTGGCATTGCTGATGGCAAAGCCGCGAATGCTGCCGTCGCGCGTGTAGAGCCTGCCCAGCGGAACCTGGTTGGTGGCGGCCAGCCCGGACAGGGCAATGATCCGCCCGCGCAGCGCCAAGAGGTCCACGGCCAGTTCCAGCTGATGCCGCCCGGACGTCTCAATGTGGATGTCCAGCCCGCGCCCGCCGGATGCATCCGCCACCGCGCCGCGGAGCCGGGCCGCAAAGTCCGGGGAAGCGTAGTCGATGGCCGCGGACGCCCCCAGGCTGCGGCAATACTCCAGGTCAGTGGCGCGTGCCGAGACGACCACCCTGGCGCCTGCGCGGACAGCCTGCACCAGCAGGGCGGATCCCACGCCCCCTGCGGCCCCGCCCACGAACACCGTGTCACCGCCCTGCACGTCCCCATGAACGTGCAGGGCCAGGTAGGCCGTGGCCCCCGCATGCAGCACGGCGGCCGCCTGGACCGGGTCCACGCCGTCGGGCAGGCGGTACAGCCGGTCCCGGGGAACGGCCGCGAACCGGGCCGCGGCACCGGGCCGCCCGCCAAACCCCATGGAGTTGGACCACACGGCATCCCCGCGGGCAAATCCGGGATCCCCGGCAGGGTCCGTTTCCTCCACCACGCCCACCAGGTCTCGGCCCGCCGCCTGGGGGAACGCGAGCTCCGTGGCGTACTTTCCGCTGCGGACAAAGGTGTCCACGTGGTTCACGGCCGTTGCGGCCACCCGCACCAGCACACTGCCCGGCGCCGGCACCGGGCGGGGCACCAGGCCGTGTTCGATCACTTCCGGGCCGCCCGTGGCACGGAAAAAGGCCGCTTGCATCAATTCGGGGTCCATGAATGGAGTGTATGCCCGCCCCGCGCCGTCGACGAAAGGTCTCGGTCCGGTTGCGATCGGCCCGCAGCAAAGTGCATCCATTGACAGTGCCGACCGTGACATGTCATATTTTACTGACATGTGAAGTGTGACGTGCATGACAGGCCCGGCCATCCGGGCCTTGAGTGGTTGGTTCTCAATTGGGATGTTGTCCCGTCAAAGGAGATGCAGGCAATGAAACTTCGAATTCCCAAGGCACTTGCGGTCGGTGCGGTCGCGGCGGCAATGCTCGCCACCACCACCGGCTGCGGGGGCATCCTCGGCGGCGGTGGCAGCAGTTCCTCGGCCGACACCGGACCCATCAAGATCGCCGCGGTGATCCCGCTGTCCGGCTCGAGCGCCCCCACCGGCGTTTACATGAAGAACGGCATGCAAATGGCCGTCGATGAAATCAACGCCAAGGGCGGGGTGCTGGGCCGCCAACTGTCCCTCGACCTGGAAGACGGCGCCTGCGATCCCACCCAGGCGGCCGCGGCGGCCAACAAGGCCGTCTCCAACGGGGCCCTCATTTCCGTGGGCGGCTACTGCTCCGGGGCCACGCTGCCCACGCTGCCCATTTTCAACAAGGCAAACATCCCCATGATCATTCCGGCGGCCAACTCGCAGGAATTGGTCAACCAGAAATTGCCCAATGTCTTCATGATCAACGGCACGGGCACCCAGCAGGCGGCCGCGGCAGTGAAGTTCATGGTCAAGGACGGGGTGAAGAGCGTTGCCCTGGTGGATGACAACACCAGCTATTCCAAGGACATCGCCACCGAAACCAAGAAGGACCTGGCTTCCGACGGCTCCGTCAAGGTGGCCCTTTCCACCTCCGTCACGGCAGGTGAAAGCGACTACTCCTCCGCCGTGCACGACATCATGGGCGCCAACCCGGACATGCTCTACTGGACGGGCTACTACCAGGAAGGCGGGCTGATCATCAACCAGCTCAAGGCCGCCGGGTTCAAGGGCAAGATCATGGTGGCCGACGGCAGCGTTGACCCGTCACTGGTCAAGATTGCCGGTTCCGCCAATGCCGAGGGCGTCTTCGCCACCATGACCCAGACCCCGGACACCATCAAGGGCGCCGAGACGTGGATCGCCAACTACAACAAGAAGTTCAGCTCGGCCCCCGGCCCGTACTCCACGCAGTCCTATGACGCCGTCCGCGTGGCGGCCGAGGCCATCACGCAGGCCAAGGGAACCAAGGGCGCCGATGTCATCAAGGCACTGGAGGGGATCAACGGCTTCCAGATCTTCTCCGGGCCGCTGAAGTTCACCCCGGAGCACACGCTGAGCAGCGGAGGCTTCCAGATCCTGGTGGTCCAGGGCGGAAAATTCGTCCTGAAGGATGCGCTGAGCTAGCGCAGCCGGTTGGCGGGTCCCGTCCGGGGCCCGCCAACCGCACCATTCCACCCTGAACACCGCTGACACAGCTTGAGGCAGGTCACGCATGACACAGCTCGTTTGGAACGGCCTCTTCGTAGGCTCTTTTTACGCACTTATCGCCCTGGGCTATTCCATGGTCTACGGCATCATCAAACTTTTGAACTTCGCCCATGGCGACATTTACATGCTGGGCGCCTTCGTGGGCTTTGCCATGCTGACCTCAGTGGGCGTCATTCCGGCCTCCATGTCCATCACGGCGCTGCTGATAGTGCTGCTGCTGTGCATGGTGGTCACCGGCGGCATCGGCGTCGGCATTGAGTATCTGGCGTACCGGCCGCTGCGGAACTCGCCGCGGCTCGCGGTGCTGATCACCGCCGTCGGCGCGTCCTTCACGCTGGAATACGGCGTCAGCGCCGTGGCCGGCCCCAACCCCAAGGTATTCCCGGTCAGGCTCGAGGGCGATAGCTTCACCGTCCTTGGCGCCCGCATCTCCGTTCCGCAGATCGTCCTCATGGTGATCGCGGTGCTGCTCATGCTGGGCCTGAATGCCTACATCCAGCGCACCTCGATGGGCCGGGCCATGCGTGCCATTGCCCTGGACACCAAGGGTTCGCTTTTGATGGGCATCAACGTCAACAAGGTCATCACGTGGACGTTCTTCATCGGCTCGGCCCTGGCCGGCGCCGCCGGCGTCATGGCCGGGGCCTACTACGGCAAGATCGACTTCCTCATGGGCTTCATCATCGGCCTGAAGGCGTTTACTGCGGCCGTGATCGGCGGCATCGGAAACATCAAGGGCGCCATGCTGGGCGGCCTGCTGCTGGGCCTGCTGGAAGCCTTCGGGTCCCAGTGGCTGGGCGGGGAATGGCGGGACGTGTTCACGTTCGGGGTCCTGATCGCCTTCCTGACCCTGAAACCCACCGGCCTGCTGGGCGAACGCGTAACGGAGCGTGTCTAAATGAGCGACAACGTCGACACCACCCGCGCGCCCCGCCGGATCGGCAAGCCCGCCAGCCGCATTTCCCGCCTGTTTGAAAGCAGGCAGCTGGGCTGGGCCGCCTTTGCCATCGCCGTGCTGTTCCCGTTTGTGCTGGCCAGCAACTACGCCATGAGCATCGGCACCACGGCCGTCATCTTCATCCTGCTCGCGTCCGGGCTGAACATTGTGGTGGGCTACTGCGGCCTGCTGGACCTGGGCTACATCGCGTTCATGGCTGTGGGGGCCTACACCTCCGGCATCATTGCCAAGGCCTGGGAACTGCCCATCCTCTTCACCATCCCTGCCGTGGTCGTCATGTGCATCCTGGCCGGGCTGATCATCGGCGGCCCCACGCTCCGGCTGCGCAGCGACTACCTGGCCATCGTCACCCTGGGTTTCGGCGAAATCATCCGCCTCACGGCCAACAACCTTGCGATCACGGGCGGCCCCTCCGGCATCTACGGCATCCCCGGCGTGGACCTTTTCGGCCTGGACCTCTCCGGGCCCGTGCCGTTCTACTACTTCTGCGTGGCCGTGGTGGCACTGATGGTGCTTGGTTCGGCGCGGCTGGGCAAGTCGCGGCTGGGCCGGGCGTGGCGCTTTGTCCGCGAGGATGAGGACGCCGCCGAGGCCATGGGCATCCACACCTACAAGGTCAAGCTGGCCGCGTACATCTTTGGCGCCATCTGGGGCGGGATCGGCGGCGTGCTTTTCGCCGCGCACCTTTCGGCCATCTCCCCGCAAAGCTTCGTGTTCCTGCAGTCCGCCCTGGTACTGATGGCCGTGGTGCTGGGCGGCATGGGGAACACCCGCGGCGTGGTGGTGGGAGCGGTGGTCATCTCGCTGCTGCCGGAATTCCTGCGCGACATGGGCAACCTGCGCTACGTGATCTTCGGCGTGGTGCTGGTGGCAGTCATGGTGCTCCGGCCCCAGGGCTTCTGGCCCAGCCGCGCCTATGAACCGGAGAAACTTGATGAGGCCCGCAAGGGGAAGCGCGACGGCGGCCCCCGCCCGGGTGCGCCCGTCACCACCGCGAAGGGAGGGACCCCGTGAGCCCGCTGCTGGAAGTCAATGAACTGCAGATCGCCTTTGGCGGAGTCAAGGCTGTCAACGGCCTCACCTTCTCCGCCGACGCCGGGGAGATCGTCTCGGTGATCGGCCCCAACGGCGCCGGGAAAACCAGCGCCTTCAACTGCATCACCGGGTTTTACAAGCCGGTCAGCGGATCCATCACGCTGGACGGGAAGGACATCACCGGCAAGCGGCCCGCCGTCATAGCGGCCACCGGGGTGACCCGCACCTTCCAGAACCTGCGGCTGTTCCCGGACCTGACTGTGCTGGACAACGTCCGTGGCGGCATGCACCTGTACGGCGGCCAGAATTTTGTGGACGCCCTGTTCCACACGCCCCGGTACCGCAAGAGCGAACGCTTTTACACGGAGGAGGCCCACCGCTGGCTGGACTTTGTGGGCTACCAGGGCGGGCGCGGCATCCCCGTGCGCAACCTGGCCTACGGACAGCAGCGCCAGGTGGAAATGGCACGCGCCATGGCCCGCAAGGCCAAGCTGGTGCTCCTGGACGAACCTGGGGCGGGGCTCAACCACTCGGAAAAACAGGATTTGCTGGAACTGTGCCGCAAGATCCGCGACCTTGGCGCCGCTGTGGTGCTCATTGAACATGACATGGGCGTGGTGATGGAGGTCAGCGAACGCGTGGTGGTGATGAACTTCGGCAAGGAGATTGCCGATGGCACGCCGGATGCGGTGAAGAAGAACCCGGCTGTCATTGAGGCTTACCTCGGCAAAGCCGATGAGCCAGTCAAGGCCGATGAGCCGGCCAAGGCCGATGAGCCGGCCAAAGCCGAAGGGCCGGATGCGACGGAGGGCGATTCCTGATGGCGATGCTCGAGTTTGAGAACGTGGAAGTGTTTTACGGCAAGATCCAGGCGCTGCGCGGCATCGACGTCCGGGTCGAGGAGGGCGAGATCGTTGCCCTGCTGGGAAACAACGGCGCGGGGAAGACCACCACGCTGTCGGCGGCGTCGGCCATTGTGAAGGCGCACGCGGGAAGAATCAGCTTTGACGGCAAGGACATTACGCGCGCCAAGCCGTGGGAGGTGGTGGCCGCCGGGCTGATCCACGTGCCGGAGGGGCGGCGGATTTTCTCCACCCTGTCCGTGCTGGAAAACCTGCAGCTGGGCGGCTACCTGGTGAAGGACTCGGCGACCGTGCAAAAGCGGCTCAAGGACGTCTTTGAGCTGCTGCCGCTGCTGGCGGAGCGGCGCTCGCAGCAGGGCGGCACGCTGTCCGGCGGCGAGCAGCAGATGCTGGCCATTGGCCGGGCGCTTATTGCCGGTCCGCGGATGCTGATGCTGGACGAGCCGTCCATGGGGCTGGCGCCGTTGATCGTGGCCCAGGTCATGGACGTGATCCGTGAAGTGAATGCCAACGGCACCACGGTGCTGCTGGTGGAACAAAATGCGCGGGCCGCCCTGAAGATCACCAGCCGCGGCTATGTCATTGAAAACGGGGTCACCACCATGACCGGCACGGGGGCGGAGCTGATGGCGGATTCGCGCATTGTTGAGGCCTACCTTGGTGCGTAGCATGCGGGAAATGTTGGCAGGGAGTGAAAGGGAGCAATGAAGGTTGAATCGTGGGAAATTGAAACGGTGGACTACCACACGGCGGGCGAGCCGTTCCGGATTGTGCCTGCCCTGCCGTTCTTGATTCCGGGTGCCACGGTGCTTGAACGGCGCGAAAATGCCATGGCCGGCGATGCCGACAAGCTGCGGCGCCTGCTGGTCAATGAACCCCGCGGTCATGCGGACATGTACGGCGGCTTCATCGTCCCGCCCAATGACGACGGAGCCCATTTTGGCGTGCTGTTCTGGCACAAGGACGGCTTTTCCACCGCGTGCGGCCACGGCACCATCGCCCTGGGCGCCTGGGCCGTGCGCAGCGGCCTGGTGCGGGCCCCGGACGACGGCGACACGGACGTGGTCATCGACGTCCCGTCCGGGCGTGTCACGGCCAGGGTGTCGATGGTGGACGGTGTCGTGGAGAGTGTCACCTTCCGCAACGTCCCCTCCTACGTGGTGGCCCGGGACATTGAGGTCAAGACCTCGGACTTTGGCCGGCTCCGGGTGGATGTGCTCTGGGGCGGGGCGCTGTACGCCTCGCTGCCGGCACGGGCAGCGGGACTGGACGTCACGCCGTCGAACCTGTTCAGGCTCATCTCAGCCGGCCGGCAGGTCAAGGCCGCGCTCGCGGACCATCCCGCCGCCCACCACCCCACCGACACCCGCCTGGACGGGATTTACGGCACCATCTTCCACGAGGCGGTGGGGCCGGACAGCGGCCTGGCCATGCACGGGGCGCTGGCGCAGCGCAACGTGACCATTTTTGCCGACGGGCAGGTGGACCGCTCCCCGTGCGGCTCGGGGACCGCGGCCCGGGTGGCGGCGCTGACCGATTCGGGTGAGCTGGCGTACGGGGACGTGCTGGACCACTTCTCCATCATCGACTCGCACTTCACCTCCGAGGTGGCGGGCCACTCCGACGCCGGCGTGGTGGTTGAGGTCACCGGCCGGGCGTTTCCCGTGGGGGAGTGCAAGTTCACGCTGGAGGCCGACGACGAGCTCGGGCTGGGGTTTGTGCTGCGGTAGGACCCGCACCTCTAGTATTATGTGACATTGTACTGATAGTGTGGGGGCAACAAGTTGACCCGCATGAAACAGTTTTTGGACAAAGGAGACCAGCATGACCACCCGCACCCAGCCCTGGCAGGGCATCCACGTCGCCACGGCACTTCCCTTCAACGACGACGGCAGCGTTGACCACGCCTCCTTTGGCGAGCATGTTGCCTGGCTGGCCGCCAACGGCTGCGACGGCGTCTGCCCCAACGGCTCCCTGGGCGAATACCAGACCCTGACGCCGGAAGAGCGGGCCAAGGTGGTGGAAACCGCCGTGGCCGCCTCGCCCGAGGGCTTCACCGTCATGCCGGGCGTTGCCGCGTACGGCGCGGACGAATCCCGCCGCTGGGCGGAGCAGGCCCGCGACGCCGGGGCCGCCTCCGTGCTGGCCCTGCCGCCGAACACCTTCAAGGCCGACGACGACACCGTGATGGCGCACTACCGCGAGGTGGCCAAGGCCGGCCTGCCGGTCGTGGCCTACAACAACCCCTACGACACCAAGGTGGACCTGACGCCGGCTCTGCTGGCCCGCCTCCACGCAGAGGGCCTCATCGTGGCCGTGAAGGAATTCACCGGCGACGTGCGCCGCGCCTACGAGATCGCTGAGCTGGCCCCCGAGCTGGACCTGCTGGTGGGCTCCGACGACGTACTGCTGGAACTTGGCCTGGCCGGCGCCGTCGGCTGGATTGCCGGCTACCCCAACGCCATCCCGCAAAGCACCGTGAACCTGTACAACCTGGTCACCAGCGGCAGCACCGATGACATTGCCACGGCACTGCCCATCTACCGCGACCTGCACCCGCTGCTGCGCTGGGACTCCAAGACGGAGTTTGTCCAGTCCATCAAGCTGTCCATGGACATCGCCGGGCGCAAGGGCGGGGCCTGCCGCCAGCCGCGCGGTCCGCTGCCCGCCGAGCTGGCCGCGCGCATCACGGCCGACACCGAGGCCGTGCTGGCCAAGGGCTACAAGTAAGGGATACGCCGATGCGCTCCAAGCGGGTCTTTCACGCCGTGGAGTCCCACACCGAGGGGATGCCCACCCGGGTCATCACCGGCGGTGTGGGCACCATCCCCGGTGCCACCATGGCCGAGAGGCGCCAGTGGTTCATGGACAACAGCGACGACGTCCGCACCCTGCTGATGTACGAACCCCGCGGCCATGCTTCCATGAGCGGGGCCATCCTGCAGCCGCCCACCCGGCCTGACGCCGACTACGGGGTGCTGTTCATCGAGGTCTCCGGGCTGCTGCCCATGTGCGGGCACGGCACCATCGGGGTGGCCACCGTGCTGGTGGAAACCGGCATGGTGCCCGTGGTGGAGCCCGTGACCACGATCCGGCTGGACACCCCGGCCGGGCTGGTCATCGCCGAGGTGGCCGTGGAGGACGGTGCCGCAAAGTCCGTCACGATCCGCAATGTGCCCTCCTTCTCGCTGGCGCTGGACCAGTCCGTGGCGGTGGAGGGCCTGGGCGAGGTGCATTACGACATGGCGTTTGGCGGAAACTTTTACGCCGTCGTCGAGCTGGAGGAGCTGGGCCTGCCGTTTGACCGGGCGGCGAAAAACGAGCTCCTGGACGCTGGGCTGAAGATCATGGACGCCATCAACGCCCACAACCCTCCGGTCCACCCGGAACGGCCCGACATCACCGGCTGCCACCACGTGTATCTCAAGGCGCCCGGCTCCACCGCCGAGCATTCACGCCACGCCATGGCCATCTACCCGGGCTGGTTTGACCGCTCGCCGTGCGGCACCGGCACCAGCGCCCGCATGGCCCAGCTGCACGCCCGCGGCGAATTGGCGCTGAACACGGACTTCGTGAACGAATCCTTCATCGGCACCCAGTTCACCGGACGACTGGTCGAGGAAACCACTGTGGGCGGGCTGCCCGCCGTGGTCCCCACCATCACGGGCCGGGCCTGGATCACCGGCACGGCCCAGTACCACCTGGACCCCGAGGACCCCTTCCCGGCCGGGTTTTTGCTGTGACCACCCCCGGGCCCGTGCTCACCGCCGAGGAGGCCGCCATGCTCCGCGGCGACAGCGGGCCCGGGGTGGCCATGGCCATGCGCATGGTGGTGGCGCTGGCCGGCGTGCTTGGGGCCGAACGGCTCATGCCCGTCACCGGCGCCCACATCGACAGCTGCCTTTACCACGGGCAGGCCGGGCTGGACTTTGCCGAAAAGCTTGCTTCCCTCGGTGCCCGGGTGGCCGTCCCCACCACGCTCAACTCCAGTTCGCTGGACCTCATGCACCCGGGCCTGGTGCGGCTGCCGCCCGAAGATGCCGTGCCGGCCCGCGCACTCATGGACGCCTACCGTGCCCTCGGCGCCCGCCCCACCTGGACCTGCGCGCCCTACCAGTCCGCGGAACGGCCCGCGTTTGGTGAGAACGTTGCCTGGGCAGAATCCAACGCCATCGTCTTCGCCAACTCCGTGCTGGGCGCCCGCACCGAACGCTACGGCGACTTCATTGACATTTGCGCCGCCATCACGGGCCGCGTGCCCCACGCCGGCCTGCACCTCGATGAACACCGGCTGCCCACGCTGGAACTTGACTGTTCCGCGCTGTCCCCGGCCATGCTGGGCGAGGAGGCCGTCTGGGCCGCCCTGGGCGATGTGGTGGGGCGCCTGTCCGGTTCCGGCGTGCCGCTGCTGACGGGCATCGACCCCGCCTCGGTGGATGAGGACAGGCTCAAGGCGCTGGGCGCCACCGCGGCCTCTTCCGGCGGCGTGGCGCTGTTCCATGTGGCTGGCGTGACTCCCGAGGCCCTCACGCCGGGACCCGGGTGGGCCGCGCTGCCGTCCACACCCGTCACCTCCGCCATGCTGCGGGCCGCCCGGGATGAACTTTCCACCGTCGCGGACCCGTCGGCGCCGCTGGATGCCGTGGCCCTGGGCACGCCGCACTTTTCGGTGCGCGAGTTTGAAAAGCTGGCCGCCGCCCTCGCCGGCACCCGCCCCTTCCACCCGGGCTGCACCGTGTGGATCAACACCTCCCGCGAGGTGCTGGCACAGGCGCGCGAGGCCGGGCTGGTCCAGGCTGCCGAGGAACGCGGTGCGCGGATTGTGGCGGACACCTGCACCTACATCACGCCCATCCTGGCGCCGGAGGAGCGGACCGTCATGACGCCGTCGGGCAAGTGGGCCTGGTACGCCCCCATGAACATCGGCGTGGACGTGGTGTTTGGCACGCTGGCCGAGTGCCTCGCGTCCGCAAGGGCCGGACGGGTGGTGCGCGATGACAGCCAGTGGAACTGAAGGTGAGCTGGCCGCGGCAGCCCTGTGCCCGGGCGTTGGCAGCGGGCAGCTGTTGCCGCTGGATGAGCCGCTGTCCTTCTGGGGCGGCACCGACCGCAGGACAGGCATGATCATTGACGCCCACCACCCCCAGCACGGCACCTCGATCGCCGGCCGGGTGCTGCTCATGGACGCCACGCGCGGGTCAAGCTCATCCTCCTCCGTCCTGGCCGAACAGCTGCGCGCGGGCGTGGGCCCGGCCGCCATCCTGCTGACTGCCCGCGACGCCATCGTGGCCCTCGGCGCCCTGGCCGCCGCCGAGCTGTACGGCACCGCCATGCCCCTTGCCATGCTCGACGCCGGCGCATCGGCCACGCTGCGCACCGTTGCCGGGCCCATGCCCATCGTGTCGGTGACGGCGCGCGCGGACGGGACTGCCGCCGTCGTTCTTCAGCCTCCCAGCATCCCCCGCCAAACAAAGGACCCTTCATGACCCTGCCGTACATCGACGCCACCGAGCTGGCCGCGCTGATGTCCCCGGCCGCCGCCGTGGCCGCCCTCGAGGACGCCCTGCGCGGCGGACAGGACCCCGAGCTGGACTCGCCACGGCTGTTTGCCCCGCTTTCAGCCGGGGAGTTCCTGCTGATGCCCGCCCAGTCCGCGAAGTATGCCGGGGTGAAAGTGGCCACCGTGGCGCCGGGCAACCCCGCCAAGGGGCACCCGAAAATCCAGGGCACGTACCTGCTGCTGGACGGGGAGTTCCTCACGCCGCTGGCCGCCCTTGACGGCGCCGAGCTGACGCTGATCCGCACCCCGGCCGTGACCACCCTGGCGCTCAAGCACCTCCTGGGGCTGCGGGGCGCCACACGGGCCGGTGCGGTGGCGGTGTTTGGGACGTCGCTGCAGGCGGACCGGCACATTGAGGCGCTGCACGCGGTGTGCGGCATTGATTCCCTCGTGGTGGTGGGCCGCCGGGACGAAGCCGCTGCCGCGCTGGCGGAAAAGTGGGCCGGCCGCGGGGTGCCCGCCCGCAGTGGTTCCGCCGCGGACGTGGCCGGGGCGGACGTGGTGGTCTGTGCAACGTCCTCCGCCACCCCCATTTTTGACGGTGCGCTGGTCCGGGACGGCGCCGTGGTGGCCGCGATCGGCTCGCACGGGCTGGACGCCCGGGAGGTTGACCCTTCGTTGGCGCGGCGGGCCGCCGTGGTGGTGGAGGGCCGGGCTTCGGCGCTGCGCGAGGCCGGGGACCTGATCCCCGCACGGTCCCCGCAGGAGTGGGCCGCCGGCGGACTGGCCACGCTGTCGGAGCTGGTGAACGGGCAGTTTGCACCGACGTCCGGGAAGCCGCTGCTGTACTCGGGGGTGGGGATGTCCTGGGAGGACATTGTGGTGGCCGGGCGGGCGTATGAACTTTTTATCCCGCCAGCCGCAGCCATGCACTAAAATGTCATATTGTAGTGGGATTTTCGTTCCGCTTTCACTGCTTTAGCTGGGATTAGGAGGGGCCGTGGGCTCCATGGAACGCTCGCACCTGACGGTTGTCAAGAAAAACGTCAGCCTGCGGGAAACGGTGACAAAGGCCCTCCGTGCGGCCGTGATCTCGGGGGAGATGAAGCCCGGGGAGGTCTATTCGGCCCCCACCTTGGGCAAGCGATTTGGCGTGTCCCCCACACCGGTGCGCGAGGCCATGCTCGACCTGGCCAAGGAAGGCCTGGTTGTCTCCCTGCCGAACAAGGGCTTCCGGGTCACCGAGGTGTCCGACGGCGACCTCGACGAGATCACCGCCCTGCGGCTGTTGATCGAGCCGCCCACCGTCAGCGCCGTCACCCCGCTCATTGACGCCGCCGGGCTGGCCCGGCTGCGCAAGATGGCCGAGGACATTGTCACGTTCGCCGGCGAAGGTGACCTCATTGCCTACACGGAGGCGGACCGCGCCTTCCACATTGCCGTTTTGGAATACAGCGGCAACCGCCGCCTGGTGGCGTTGATTTCCGAGCTCCGCGCCCACACCCGGCTGCTGGGCCTGGCCCCGCTGGCCGCCACTGGCAAGCTGCGGGACATGTCACTGGAACACGTGGAACTTGTTGACCTCATGGCTGCCGGCAAGGCACGGGAGGCGCAGGACCTCATGACCCGCCACATTGGCCACGTCCGCGGCGAATGGGCCAGGCACTAACCCCCCCCCTCGTTGAGATTCGAGATAACCACCTCCGAAGGAGCCCCGGGGAGGTGGTTATCTCGAACCTCAACGGGCGCGGGGGTGTTCGCGGACAGTAGCATGTGACATACTACTGTTATGAAGTTGCCCCTCTCGGCTGACGTTGTGGTCATCGGTGCCGGCGCCGTGGGCGCCGCCTGTGCTTATTTTGCCGCACTCGCGGGACTGAAGGTGGCCGTGCTGGACAGCGGCCCCGTTGCCGGCGGCACCTCCAGCGCCTGCGAGGGAAACATCCTGGTCTCCGACAAGGAGGCCGGCCCCGAACTGGAACTGTCCCTCTACTCGCAGTCCCTGTGGCGCGGCGAGCTGGCCGAACACGGGCCGCTGTGGGAATTTGAATCCAA
Organism: Arthrobacter sp. A2-55; assembly: GCF_025548615.1. Classification (NCBI taxonomy): domain Bacteria; kingdom Bacillati; phylum Actinomycetota; class Actinomycetes; order Micrococcales; family Micrococcaceae; genus Arthrobacter; species Arthrobacter sp. A2-55. The sequence goes on from NZ_JAJLOZ010000094.1 coordinate 12,909, forward strand.
GGGCGGGCTGGTGGTGTCGGCGCGGGAAACCACGCAGGCCAACCTGGCACGCCTGGCGGGACGGCAGCGGGAGGCGGGGATCGACGTCGAACTGGTGGCGGGGGCGGAGCTGCACAGCCACGAACCGCACCTGGCACCCGGCATGGCCGGCGGCGCCTTCTACCCGCAGGACGCGCAGGTGCAGCCGATGCTGGCCGCCGCGCACCTGCTCCGACTGGCCCGCGGCCTGGGCGCCACCGTCCATCCGGGCACTGAAGTCACCGGCTTTCTGCGCCGCGGCGACGCCGTCACGGGCGTGGCCACCGCGCGCGGGAACGTCAGCGCCAACTCCGTGGTCAACGCCGCCGGGACCTGGGGCGGCGCCGTGGCGTCGCTGGCCGGCGTCCGTGTTCCTGTGCTGCCCCGGAAGGGCTACGTGATGGTCACCGAACCGCTTCCCGTGATGGTCCGCCACAAGGTGTACGCGGCCGAATACGTGGACAATGTGGCCAGCTCCGATGCCGGGCTGCAGACCTCGCCCGTGGTGGAGGGGACGGATTCGGGCACCATCCTGATCGGTTCCAGCCGCGAACGGGTGGGCTTTGACAAGTCCTTCAACCCGCACGTGCTGGCGGAAATGGCGGGCAAGGCCATGGCGCTTTTCCCGTTCCTGCAGGAGGCCAAGGTGCTCCGCAGCTACTTTGGCTTCCGCCCCTACTGCCCCGACCACCTGCCCGTCATCGGCCCGGATCCGCGCGCTCCCGGGCTGTGGCATGCCTGCGGGCACGAAGGCGCCGGGATCGGGCTTTCGGTGGGCACCGGCGCGCTGGTGGCGGCGTCGCTCACGGGCGCAGCCCCCGCCCTGGACCTGGCGCCGTTTGCGCCGGAACGCTTTGACACCGACTTGGAGGGCGCACATGCCTGAGCTGCACCTGACCCTGGACGGCGCGCCGCTGTCCGCCCGCCCCGGCCAAACCGTGGGCGCCGCGCTCACCGAGGCCGGCATCACCGCGTGGCGCACCACCCGCAAGGAAGGGCGTCCGCGCGGCCTGTTTTGCGGCATCGGCGTGTGCTTCGACTGCCTGATAACGGCCGACGGCGTCCCCAACCAGCGCGCCTGCCTCACCCCTGCGAGGGACGGCATGGCACTGGAGACAGGGGCGGGCCCCGATGTTTGACGTTGCCATTGTCGGCGCCGGGCCGGCTGGTTTGGCTGCCGCCGTCCACGCCGCCGACGTGGGCCTGTCCGTGGTCCTCGTCGACGCCGGTGCGCAGCCGGGCGGGCAGTTCTGGCGGCACGCGGTCGAGGCGCCGGTGGGTGCGGAGCCCGGGGCTGCGGTGCCCGGGGCTGCGGCGCCGGGGCCTGCGAAGCTTGACGCTGCGGATGCCCGGACTCCCGCCGGCCACCACGACTGGAAGCGTTTCGCGGACCTCCGCGCGCGGCTGTACGCCCACGAAGCCGCCGGCACCGTGGAGTACTGGCGCACCACCCAGGTGTGGCTGCTCGAGCCGGGGGAGGGGTCAACCCTGTTGCGCCTGGCTCCGGCGCTGGACATCCCCGGCGGCGGGCCGGAGCAGCTGCCCTCAGACGTCCGTGCGCGGCAGGTGATTCTCTGCCCCGGCGGCTACGACCGCCAGCTTCCGGTCCCCGGCTGGGACCTGCCCGGGGTCATGGCCGCCGGCGGGGCGCAGGCGTTGCTGAAGGCGAGCGGGACAGCTCCCGGGAGGGTCGCCGTCGTGGGTGGAACCGGGCCCTTCCTGCTGCCCGTGGCCACGGGCCTGGCCGCGGCCGGGGTCAAAGTGGCCGCAATCTGCGAGGCCAACAGCCCCGCCGGCTGGCTGCGGAACCTGCGCGGCGCGGTGCGGGCGCCGGAAAAGGCGATGGAGGGCGCCGAGTATGCGGCGGTGCTGGCCAGGCACCGGATTCCCTACAAAATCCGCACTGCAGTGACGGAAATCCACGGCACGGACAGGGTGGAGGCCGTGACGGTCTCCAAGCTGGCCGCCGACGGCTCCGTGCTGCCCGGGACCGGACGGCGCATCGCCTGCGACGTCGTCGCCCTGGGCTGGGGCTTCACCGCGCAGCTGGAACTGGTGTTGGCAGCGGGCGCCGAAACCGCCGTGGACGTGGACGGCTCGCTGACCGCCGTGGTTGATTCGCGGCTGCGCAGCTCCGTGCCCGGGATCAGCGTGGCAGGGGAGGCCACGGGCGTGGGCGGCGCCGCAATGGCCGTGGCCGAAGGCGAGCTGGCCGCCCTCTGCGTGGCGGCGGAATCCGGCGCCGCCGCAGCCGGGGGCACCGCCCTGGGCCGCCGGATTGGCGCCCTGCAGCGTGACCGCGCCCGCCTGCGCGCCTTCGCCGAGGCCATGCACCGCGCCAATCCCGTGCCCCTGCGCTGGCACGGCTGGCTGACTCCGGAAACCGTGGTCTGCCGCTGTGAGGAAGTTACGTACGGCGCGCTGTGCACGGCGCATGCTGACCTCGGGGCCGAAGACGTCCGGAGCCTGAAATCCTTTGCCCGGCCCGGCATGGGCTGGTGCCAGGGGCGCGTGTGCGGATATGCCACGGCCTCCATCGCCGCCGACTTGGCCGGCCGCGCCTTTGACGGCCCGACGGCGGCCGCCGATTTGCGTTCCATGTCCAAGCGAACACTCGCAGCACCGGTCAGGCTCGGGCAGCTGGCCGCCCTGGCCGCTGAGCCGCCCGCCGAATC
>NZ_JAJLOZ010000095.1:0-15589 GCF_025548615.1 Arthrobacter sp. A2-55
AGGAACCGAGGGAACACCGGGCAGGCCCGGCAGGTTCGGAACACCCGGCAGGTTCGGCAGCGTCGCCAAAGACGGAAGTGCCGCCGTTGCCGACTTCGCCACATCCCCAGCCGCGTCGCCAAGACCGGAAACAACCGGCCCAACAACACCGGCAGGATCAACCGGCAGCGCCGAAACGCAAGGAATCGTCGGGACGCCCGGCAGACCAGGCTGTTCCGAAGCACCTGGAACACCCGGGAGCGTCGTCGAAACAGGCAATGTAGTCAGTGACGGCAGGGTTGCTGATGCTGTCCGGGCCGTAGCACCGACAACATGCCCAAGGCTGGATACAGCCTTACCAACAGTCCCTGCCGGACCTGCAGCAGAACCTGAACCAATTCCATGGCCATCGCCAAGGAGAGCGTTCAGCGTCCCATTGCCAAGGTCCCCAACCGCAGGCAGTTTAGGGGTCGCCGGTGTCCCGGGAACCCTCGGCGAAACCTGACCTGCCAGCAACGGCGAGACCACCGCGTGGAGTGTATTTTCAACGGCGTGACCTGCTGCTGACGTTTTCTGTCCAATGTTTCCAACCGGCGCCGGTAATGCACCCGGCCCTGAACCAAGCCCTGAACCATTGCCTAGGACACCGCTCAGAACCCCACCAACATTGGAGGCAACACCTGGCACCGCTGTGGCCGCTGACTGTACTGCCTTGCCCACGACATTTACAACGCCGGATATGGACTTCCCAGCATCGTGGACCGACCCCGTCGCTGAACCGGTCCCCAGCTCCGAGCCTTGGCCCAGAATCCCACTGAGGATGCCGCCGCCATTTGAGGCAGTGGACGCCGGGATGAGGACGCCAGTTTTGGCGGCTTCCGGTCCCGGATCATGATTATCTGCAGCACTTGCTGCTCCTGCGCCGAAGGCAAGGAGCCCTCCGGCGACGACCGCTCCGTAGAGCGATCGGCGAAAAACCACGTGCATGATGCTCAACTCCTGACTTGAATTTTTGACCTTGATCGCAAATGCAACCGAAGGAAATACCGTGGCCGATTCGGATACGCGAAGCGGCACAGGGTCAACTAGTCAGGACTTGATCCGGGGTTGGAGGGCATGGAAGCAGGCAGCGCCCAGTCGACGATTACATCCGCCGATCCGGCACCTGCCGCGTGGAAGGAAAGCGCCGAGCATTCATTTGCTGCGGACCCCGCGGCTCCGCCCGAGGCACCGGCGGATGAACTGGCACCGGCTGAACTTGCCAGGGCTGCCTCAGGCAGGCACGGACCGGGAGCCCCGTCCGGCAAGGGCGCCGAGCATGCCGGGCTGGAAGGATTCGGAACCGACAGGGCACGGGCAACGCCGGGTGTCCCGGGCAGGCCGTGAGCTGTAGACGCGAAGGCCGGGCTGGCTGAGAATGGCGAGACCGCAACAGCGTCCGAAACAACTGGAACCGGAGCGCGGGTGCCCTCAGCGGGAATCGAAGAAGTGTCCGTCGAGTGAGCCGTGGGAGCAGCCGACGCAGCAGGCACGGCTGTCCGCGGATTGTTTGGACTTGGAGCGACAAGATCCGGAAGGACAGCCTGCCCCACCGGCACGACGGCGGCCGCTACTGGTGTGATGACTGGCGCCAGGGCAGTTGTCACGGGCGTAACCACTGGCGAAACAACCGGGGCCACAATGGCCACCACCGGCGCCAAGGCCTTCTTTACTGGCGCAACCACCGGTGTAACCACGGGAGCCAAAACTGGTTCAACGGCCACCGTGACCGGGGCAAGGACACTCTCCGCTACGGATGCCACCGGCGCCGTAATTGAGGTGAGGGCCCCGCCTTTCACAACGTCCTTGGCAACAGAAACGTTTGAGATCGTCTGGCCGGCGCCATTGGCAATTGGCTGGAGGAGTTTCGAAATCGGGCCTGAATCTGAGGAAACGGCATGCAGCGGATGTTCTTGGCCCAACAAAGTACTCGGTGCCTTGTCATTCCTATTGGAGTCCGCGAAGGCCCCGGTGGAGTTCAGCACAATGATGATGGCGGCAAAAAGTGCGGCGCCGATGGCGATGCGCATAATGCGCGCCAAAGGGTTGCCCGTCAGCAATAGCCGAATGCCATCGCCCACCGCGCTCACCCCCACCATGAATCGACTGAGACCGACTTGCTAGAGACCGCTATGGAGACCACCCAAAACCCGAAGCAAACCCCGGGCCGCTGACTTCACCCCAAAGTCACCGTGCTCCCACTGTACGACTCCCCATCCAGTTCTGCCAGAAAAAAGATCAATCCTCTCCAACCGTGGATATGGCCGAGGAAAGCTGTTAAGGTGCCAGCCTTTCGAAACCCGCCATGATCAGGTCCAGGCCAAAAAGGAAGGCTTCATCGGCCCGTTCAGCACGTCCAAGGCCGGCGTTCAGGGCCGCCCGGAGTGACGGCCCTGCTGTTTCCCCTGGGTCCCACACGTCCTCAGGGGCCGCAACGTCCAGGGCCGAACCAAGCACGTAATTATCCAGTACAGTGATGGCTTCCAAGGTCCGTGCCGGGGTGAATCCGGCACGTGCGAATTGTTCCGCCAGCACGTTGTACATGCCAATGGTGGTTGCATCCCGGACGGAATACGCCGTCAGCAGCGGGATCAGTCGGGGGTGCACGGCATAGGAATTCCTGTATTGCACGGCAATGCCGCGGATGGCTGCGCTCCAGTGGGGATCGCCGGCCGTGGCGCCGGCCAAGTCGATCTGGGCCACGGCGGCCCCGCGCATCAGCTCAATGATGTCGCCCTTGCCCGTGACGTGGTTGTAGAGCGAAGACGGACTCACCTTAAGTCTTTTGGCGAGTTCGGGAACCGTGAATTCGCCCTGCGCGTCCACCATGGCCAGGGCGGCCCGCGCAATAAGTTCGGGGGAGAGCTTGGGAGTCAGCGGGCGGGCCATGGGGATCCTTCCGGAAGGTTTCTCCAAGGATAACGAACTAAATTCGTTTAACCCCTTGCGCACCCCGGGAACTTGGATTCATAATAAAACGAACAACATTCGTTTTATGTGATTCCAATCTCCCCGAGGATGCAAAATGCTTGAACTGACAGCCTTCAACCCGCCCGTATCCTGGGCCCGGCCATCGCAGGGCGACAACTCCGAGCCCCTCCGCGTGGCCCTGGTGCAGCACCGCTGGAGCGCGGACCCGGCAATTGTCCGCGAAGAGCTCCGTGATGGCATCTCCCGGGCCGCCACCCACGGTGCCGCCGTGGTCTTCCTGCCGGAACTCACACTTTCCCGCTACCCGGCCGACACCCTCCCTGAAGGAACCCCGAGCGCAGCGGCGGAAGACCTCCTGACCGGCCCGACCTTCACCTTTGCCGCCCAGGCCGCCCGCGATTTCGGCATCTGCGTGCACGCATCCCTCTACCAAAGGGCCTACGCCGGCGACGGCCTGGGCCTGAACACCTCCATCCTCGTCTCCCCGAAAGGCGAGCTGCTGGCGCGGACCCACAAGCTGCACATTCCGCGCACCGACGGCTACTACGAGGACAAGTTCTTTCGTCCTGGTCCGGCCGCCGAGGACGCCTACGCGGTGCATGCGCCCGCGGAACTGGGCGGCGCCCGGCTGGGCATGCCCACCTGCTGGGACGAGTGGTTCCCCGAGGTGGCCCGGATGTATTCGCTGGGGGGCGCCGAATTGCTCGTCTACCCCACGGCGATCGGTTCGGAACCGTCCTTCCCGGAATTTGACACGCAGCCGCTGTGGCAGCAGGTGATTGTCGGCAACGGCATCGCCAACGGACTGTTCATGGTGGTCCCGAACCGCTGGGGCAACGAAGGGTCTGTCACGTTTTACGGCTCCTCCTTCATCTCCGACCCCTACGGCCGCATCCTGGTGCAGGCCCCGCGCGACGAGTCCGCCGTGCTGGTGGCCGACCTCGACCTGGCCCAGCGCGCCGACTGGCTGGAGCTTTTCCCGTTCCTGGCCACCCGCCGCCCCGAGACCTACGGCCGCCTGCTTGAACCGGTCGATGCCGGCCACCCCTACGGAAAGGCCCTCTGATGCGCTGGGTGATGCCCGCGGAAACAGCCCCGCAGGAGCGGATCTGGATGGCCTTCCCTCCCGGCGGCTATGCCCTCGGGGACACCTCGGAAGAGGCGCACGCCGCGCGGAGCTGCTGGGCGGCCGTGGCCAACGCCGCCGTCGAGTTTGAACCCGTGACCATGATCGTGGCGCCCGGCGACGAGGAAGTTGCCGCGCAGTACCTTTCCCCCGAGGTCGAGGTCCGCACGGCTCCTCTTGACGACGCCTGGATGCGCGACATCGGCCCCACCTTTGTGGTGGGGAAGGCGGACGACGGCGGCACCCGGCTCGGTGCCGTGGACTGGGTGTTCAACGGCTGGGGCGCCCAGGACTGGGCCTCCTGGGGCAAGGACTCACTGATCGGCACGGCAGTGGCCGGGCTGGCCGGAGCCGAACGCGTTGGCTCGAAGCTGGTCAACGAAGGCGGGGCCATCCACGTGGACGGCGAAGGCACGGTGCTCGTGACGGAAACAGTGCAGCTGGACCCGCACCGCAACCCCGGGCTGTCCAAAGCGGACGTGGAGGCAGAGCTGGCCCGCACCATCGGCGCCACGCACGTCATCTGGCTGCCACGCGGGCTGGCCCGGGACGCCGAACGGTTCGGCACCCGCGGACACGTGGACATTGTGGCCACCATCCCCCGCCCCGGCACCCTCCTGGTGCACCGGCAAAACAACCCGGAGCACCCGGACTTCGCCATCACGGCCGAAATCATCGAATTCCTGCACACCACACGGGACGCCGCGGGCCGGGCCTGGAACATCATCGAGGTCACTGCCCCGGAAACCACCACCGACGCCGAGGGGTGGGTGGACTACAGCTACATCAACCACCTTGTCCTCAATGGCGGCGTAATCGCTTGCAGCTTTGACGACCCCATGGACGCCACGGCCCAACAAATCCTCGCCGACGCCTACCCGGGCCGCAGGGTGGTCAGCGTTGACGCCCGCGAACTGTACGCCCGCGGCGGAGGCATCCACTGCATCACGCAGCAACAACCGCTGCTTCCCTAGAAAGGCTCCCCCATGAGTCAGACACAATTGCGTGGCAAAACTGTTGCCGCGCGGGGGACAGTGCCGTCCCCCTCCCCTGGCGGCAAGGGACTGGCCGCCGGCCAGCTCGGCCTGCTGGCCGTCGTCGTGATTGGTATTTCCACCATTGCCCCCGCCTACGTGCTCACCAGCACGCTGGGACCCACGGTCCAGGCCATCGGCGCCCACCTGCCAGCCATTTTCGTGGTGGGGTTCATCCCCATGTTCATGGTGGCGTTGGGCTACCGGGAACTCAACGCCGATTCCCCCGACAGCGGCACCACCTTCACCTGGGTCACCAAGGCGTTTGGCCCCGTGGTGGGCTGGATGGGCGGGTGGGGGCTGCTGGCGGCCAACATCATTGTGCTCTCCAACCTGGCGGGCGTGGCAGTGGATTTCTTCTACCTGTTTGTTTCCCAGCTGACAGGCCAGGGATGGATTGCCGGCCTGGCCGCCAACAAGCCCGTCAATGTGCTGACCTGCCTGGTGTTCGTGGCAGCTGCCGTCTGGGTTTCCAGCCGCGGCGTCAAGACCACCAAGAGCGTGCAGTACCTGCTGGTGGCCTTCCAGCTCGGCGTCCTGGCCTGGTTTGTCATCGGGGCGTTTTCCAAGGTTGCCGCTGGGCAGGCCGCCACCTCCATGGCCTTCAGCTGGAGCTGGTTCAACCCGCTGGACATCGGCAGCTTCTCCGCTTTTGCCGCCGGGCTGTCCCTTTCCATCTTTTCCTTCTGGGGCTGGGACCTGTGCCTGACCATGAGCGAGGAAACCACCAACTCGAAGAAGACGTCCGGGCTGGCCGCCGCCATCGTCGCCATCGCCGTCCTGGTCATCTACGTGGTGGGCTCGATCGCCGTGGTCATGTTTGCCGGCGTTGGCAACACCGGGGTGGGACTGACCAACCCGGACATTGCCGAAAACGTGTTCACGGCCATCGCAAGCCCCGTCATGGGCCCGTTCGCCATCCTGCTGTCCCTGGCCGTGCTCTCCAGTTGCGGCGCATCACTGCAGTCCACGTTTGTATCGCCGGCGCGCAGCCTGCTCGCCATGGGCTACTACAAGGCGTTGCCCTCGCGGTTTGCATCCGTCAACCCGCGCTTTCAGTCGCCGGTGTTTGCCACGGTGGCGGCCGGCGTGGTCTCCGCGGGCTTCTACGCCCTGATGCGCTACCTCAGCGACAACGTGCTCAATGACACCATCCAGGCCCTGGGCCTGATGATCTGCTTCTACTACGGGATCACCGCTCTGGCCTGCGTCTGGTACTTCCGGCACTCCTTGTTCAAGAGCGTGCGGAACTTCTTCTTCAGGCTCGTGTTCCCGCTGCTCGGCGGGGTGGGGCTGGTGGTGGTGTTCCTGCAAACCGCGGCGGACAGCTGGGATCCGTCATTTGGCAGCGGCTCGCAACTGTTCGGCGTGGGCCTGGTCTTTGTCATCGGCGTGGGGATCCTGGTTTTGGGTGCCGTGGTCATGGCCGTGGTGCACTGGCGGATGCCCGGATTCTTCCGCGGCGAGACGCTAAAGCAGGACACCCCGGCCCTGGTTGTGCCGGAGTAGCGCCACCAGCTTCCAGCCACAAAAATGCCGCCCGGAAACCAACGTTTCCGGGCGGCATTTTTGCGGCTGCTACCCGAGGACGGCGGCGCCGCGGGAAACGTGCACCATTTCCTCGCGGGAGACCACCTTGACGCGTTCGCGCTGCACAGGTCCGTTCTCCGAGGCGGCCGCCCCGAGGCCCTTCTCATGGGCGTCCAGCTCATGCCAGCCCTCCCACGTGGTGAAGTCCACCTCGCGGGACTCCAGCAGATCCAGGATGGCATCGTGTTCTCGGACCGCGGCTGTCGGCAGCCCTTCACGGTCGCTGAGCAGGTGGGTGATTGTTTCCAGGGCATCGCCCTTGGTGCTGCCGATCAGGCCCACCGGCCCGCGCTTGATCCAGCCCGTCGCATAGATGCCCGGCACCTGGGATCCGTCGGCACCCAGCACGCGGCCGCCGTCGTTCGTGACAACGCCGCGGCGGTGGTCAAACTCCACGTCCGGCAGGGCGGAGCCGAAGTAGCCCACCGAACGGTAGACGGCCTGCACCGGGTAGTCGATGAACTCGCCGGTGCCGCGCGTGTTCCCCGTGCCGTCCAGCTCCGTGCGCTCAAACTTGATGCCGGTGACCTTGCCGTCCTCACCCGTGATCTCGACCGGGTTGTGGAGGAAGTGCAGGTGGAGCCGGCGGGAGGCGCCCGTGGCGGGGTCGGCGGCGTCGTCCTCCTGCTCCACGAGCCAGTTGGTGAGGGTGTTGACCATGGTCTTGATCTGGTTGTTGCTCTTGATCGCCTCATCGGAGGCCTCGTCGAAGTCGAAGTCCTCCTCGTAGAGGACAATGTCCACGTCGCGGGAATGCGACAGCTCGCGCAGCTCCATGGGCGTGAACTTCACCTGGGCGGGGCCGCGGCGGCCGAAAATGTGCACGTCCGTGACCGGCGATTCCAACAGGCCCTGGTAGACGTTGTCCGGAATTTCGGTGACCAGGAGGTCGTCGGCATGCTTGGAGAGCACACGCGCCACGTCCAGGGCCACGTTGCCGTTGCCAATGACGGCAATTTCCTTGGCGGTCAGGGGCCATTCGCGGGACACATCCGGGTGGCCGTCATACCAGGAGACAAAGTCGGCACCGCCGAAGGAGCCCTCCAGCTCGATGCCGGGGATGTTCAGGTCCGCGTCCTTGATGGCGCCCGTGGCGAAGATCACGGCGTCGTAGTGCGTTTGGAGGTCCTCCAGGGAGAGATCCGTGCCGTAATCGACGTTGCCGAAGAAGCGGATGTCCCCGCGGTCCAGGACCTTGTGCAGGGCGTTGACGATGCCCTTGATGCGGGGATGGTCCGGCGCCACGCCGTAGCGGATCAAGCCGTACGGGGCCGGGTAGCGGTCAAAGAGGTCGATCGCCAGGACCAGGCCGTCCTGCACTTCCTGGCTCTTGGTCAGCATGTCCGCGGCGTAGACGCCTGCCGGGCCGGAGCCGATGACTGCGATGCGCAGCGGGCTATCCGCCGTTCCGCGGTTTTCGGTTCCAGGGATGCTGGCTGCAGGAGAGACGGGAGTGCTTGATGACACGGCTGTGCTCATTTCTGTAGTGTCGTGGGGCTTAAGGACAAGTCTAGGAGAGAATGCTTGCGGTTTCCCGCGTGCCGTAGTGGGCCGTTGCGAGTTCCGGCGGCGCCAGCGGACTGACGCGCACCACGTCGCCGACGACGACGACGGCCGGGTTGCGCACCCTGCCCGCCTGCGCCTGGGCCACGATGGTGCCCAGCGTGCCGATGGTGACTCGCTGGTTTTGGGCAAAACCGTTTTCGATGATGGCCACGGGGCAGTCCGCGCCGCGGCCCGCCGCCTGCAGGATGGGAATGGAGCGGTTGAGCGTGCCCACCCCCATCAGCAGCACCACGGTGTGGTCGCTGCCGTGCGGGACGTTTTCAAGTTCCTCGTGGCCGCTGATCATGGTGAATGCCTTGGCCAGGCCGCGGTGGGTGACGGGAATGCCGGCCGCGGCGGGAACGCTGACGGCGCTGGTGACACCGGGGACCACTTCGACATCCACGCCGGCGTCGCGGCAGGCAATGGCTTCCTCGCCGCCGCGGCCCAGCACGTAGGGGTCCCCGCCCTTGAGCCGCGCCACCCGGTGGCCCTTTTTGGCCTCGCGGACCAGGATCGCATTGATTTCACTTTGCGTGACGGGGTGGTGCCCGGGTGTCTTGCCCACTTCAATGACCTTGACGTTTTCGCCCAGTCCTTCAAGGAGGCCGCGGGGGCCCAGCCTGTCCGCCACGACGACGTCGGCCTCGGCCAGGAGCCTGCGCCCCCGGACGGTGATGAGGTCCTCGGCGCCGGGCCCTCCGCCAATCAGGGCCACGGAGCCCTGGCGCCCGCGAGTGTCGGGATTCCGGCGGTGCCGCCCCAGTGGCAGTTCGCCGGTTTCCAGGCCGGCCGCGATGGCATTGCGGATGGCGACGGCGCGCAGCGGGTCTCCCCCGGCGTTGACGGCAACCTTCACGTCCTCCACCGTCGCGACGGCGGGCGTCCAGGCGGCCGAATCCGCTGCGTGGGAGTGGTTGACGGACCAGACGCGCTGTGACTCGGCGTCGGCGGCCACAAGGGTGTCGATGTCAGCGTCACCGCTGGCGGCCACGGCAAACCAGGCCGAGTCCATGTCGGAGCTCTCGTAGGGGCGCGCCCGCCACGTCACCAGCTCCACCAAGTCCCGGGCCGGGGCGCTGAGCACCGGGGCCACCAGCGTGACCTGGGCGCCGGCGTCGAGCAGGGCCTTCGCGCGGCGGGCAGCCACCGTGCCGCCGCCCACCACCAGTACGGGGCGGCCCAGCAGCCGGAGCGAGGTTGGGTAAAGATCCACAATTGCCATGGGTTGACCTTAGGGAAAGGGAATATTCGGGTTCAAGACGTTCGTTACACCCGTTCACGCAGCGTCACGGGGGGACATATTTGCAGACCGATGCTGCCTATCTATCGCGTGCTGCCAACCAGCAGGCCACGGCCGCGCAGCAGCCGCTTTTCCACCGGGGCGAACACCAGCAGCTCCACGGCGATGCCCACAAACAGGATGGCCAGGATCGCGGACATCACCATGCCCATGTCCGCCAGCTGGCGGCCCTGCTCCAGCAGGGAGCCGAGCCCGAAGCCCAGCGTTCCGCCCACGGCAATGATCTCGGCGGCCATGAGCGAGCGCCAGGCAAAGGCCCACCCCTGCTTCAGCCCGCCCACATACCCGGGCAGCGCGGCGGGCAGCACCACGTTCACGGCCATTTCCCACCGCGACGCACCCAGGATTTGGCCCACGCGCCGGTATTGCGGGGGAATCTGGTCCACGCCGGAAATGAGCCCGTTAATGATGGAGGGGATGGCGCCCATGAACATGACGAAGTAGACGGTGGCGTCGGTGAGCCCAAACCAAATGATGGCCGCAGGCACCCACGCCACGGAAGGCAGCACCTGCAGCCCTGAAATCAGCGGCCCAAACGCCCGCCGCAGCACCCGGACCTGGGACAGCAGCAGGCCAATCGGGGTGGCCACCACAATGCTGATGGCAAAACCGACGAAGCCGCGCTGCAGCGACGTCCAAATGGCCTCCTGGGCGGTGCCTTCGTGCCACAGCGTGCCCAGCGAGCCAAGCACGTCCAGCGGGCCCGGCACCTGGTCGCGGCGGCGCAGGCCCAGCGAGACGTAGAACTGCCACGCCAGCAACAGCACCACCAGCGCAACAAGCGGCAGCAGCAGGCGGGACCAATCGATCCCGGTCTTTTCAACGGACTCCGACTGCAACGAATCCAGCCCGGCTTCCAGCGAACGCATTTCTTCGGCGTTCCCGCTCTTAAGCAGCGGTGATGTCACGGTTTCAGGCATGACGGCGGATCTCCTCGCGCAGGCGGGCAGTAATGTCCGCGGTCAGTTCCCCCGCGGCGCCGGCGTTGGTGCGGTGTTCCTCGGAAACCTGCCATTCGGCCACCACGCGCCCGGGCCGCGAGGACAGCAGCAGCACCCGCTGCCCCAGCCGCACCGCCTCGCGCACATTGTGGGTGACAAAGATGATGGTGCGGCCCGTTTCCTGCCACACGCGTTCCAGCTCATTGTGAAGCAGGTCGCGCGTGATCGCGTCGAGAGCCGCAAAGGGCTCGTCCATCAGCAGCAGCGGCCTGTCCTGCGCCAACGACCTGGCCAGGGCCACCCGCTGGCGCATGCCGCCGGAAAGCTCGTGCGGGCGCTTGTCCGCCGAATGCCCCAGGTTCACCAAGTCCAGCAGTTCGGCAGCCCGGGCCCGGCGCTCCGCCCGGCCCACCCCGCGCAGTTTCAGCGCCAGTTCCACATTGCCGCGGGCGCTCAGCCAGGGAAACAGGGACGAATCCTGGAACATGAACGCGGCACCGTCCACCGGCACTTCCAGCGCGCCGGACGTGGGCACGTCCAGCCCGGAAATGATGTTCAGCAGCGTTGACTTTCCACAGCCGGAGGCGCCCAGCAGCGCCACAAACTCGCCCTGGTGGACGGTGGCATTCACGTCCTCCAAGACCGGCGCGCCGCGGCCAAAGCGCTTGCCCAGCCCTTCCAGTACGACGGCGCGTGCCCGGCTTCCGCCGTCGGCCTGCCGTGCGCCGTCGGCCTGCTTTGCGCCGGCACCCTGCGGGTGCACCCCTGCCGCGGCAGGGCGCTGTTCGGCCAGTAATTCAGTCATTTCGCAACCAATCCCGCTGCCGTCCCATGGGATGGGTCGGCAGCAATTTGCACCTGGTGTTGCTGCGGGCCTGCATCCTGCATGGCTCCCGCGTTGGAGGAGGCAGCCGCTGCCCCACCGCCAATCAAGGCGATCAGGGCGGCCACGGCAATGATCTCCACGCCGCGCCGCGGACGTGCCTGCTGGGCTCCGGTGGTGGTTCGCCAAGTGTTCATGGATAAACGGTAGGGAATGCCCGTGGCCCTCTTCAACGATGCGGACACCCGGGGTCACCGTTGTTCACGCGGCGTCACAAACGGCACTTCACAAACGGGGCCGCGCCGGAGCTACTGTCCGCCGAGCCCGCCGGCGGAGACAGCCGGTTGTCCGGTCCTGGCCAGCACCTGGTTCAGCGGCTGAAGCTCGAAGATGCCCGCAAGGTTCGCTTGCTTGCCCACGCCGGCCGTGACGCCGTGTTCCAGCAGAGTTGGGAAAGTGGCGGCCAGGGGGTCGGGCGAAAAGCTCAGCTCAGCCAGCGAACGGTCGATGACATTGGCGGGCAGCGCCTTGCCCGCCGCAGCTTTCAGCGCCGCGTTGACGGCGTCCGGCGCCTGGGACTTGTGCGAGTTCAGCCAGCTGATGGCATCCGTGTGCCCGGCCAGCAGGGCTGCCACGGTTTGCGGGTGGGCGTCCAAATATGACTTGTTGACCACCAGGATGGTGGTGCTGAACTCCCCCTTGGGCCAGAGGCTGGCCTCGTTGACCAGCACCTTGGCACCGGCTTGGAGCACCAGGCGTGACGCCCAGGGCTCAGGCAGCCAGGCGCCGTCGAGCTTGCCATCCTGGAAGAGCTTGAGGGTTGAGGCGTTGTCCGTGGGGTTGATGGTGACGTCGCCGCCGCCGCTGGGCGTTGTCTTCAGGCCCTGGGCGGCCAGCCACGAGCGCAGCGCCACGTCCTGCGTGCCGCCCAGCTGCGGGGTGGCCAGGACCTTGCCCTTCAGTTGCGCGGCCGAGGTGATGGAGGGCTTGACCACCAGCTGGGCGCCGCCGCTGGTGGCGCCGGCGATGATGCGGATGGAGGCGCCGCCGCTTTGGACGAAGGAATTGATGGCGGGATTCGGGCCCAGGTAGGCCGCGTCGATGGCACCGGCGTTGAGGGCCTCGATGGCGGAGGGTCCGGCATTGAACACCTGGGTGGTGAGCTTGGTGGCACCCAGGTCCTTGGCGATGATGCCGTTGTTGACGCCGATCAAGGCAGGGGCGTGGGTGACGTTGGCAAAGTAGCCCAGCTTGAGGGTGGCAGCAGCGCTGGGCGGGGGAACGGCGTCGTTCTTGGCATTGCCGGCCGTCACGGAGGCGACGGCGGCACCCGCCCCAATGAGGGCGATGACGCCGGCAACGGCCAGTATTTCCACTTTGCGCAGCTTACGGCGCGGTGACTTTTGGCCGGCGACAATTCTGGCAGTCCGCAGGGATGGCGCGGCCGGGTTGGCTGTGAGTTTGTTTTCAGGCGTGTTTTCCGGGGTTCCGGGGGGCTCTGCAACATTTGTCATGCGTCAACGCTAGGGATTGTCCGGGGCTGCCTCAACGGCGCTGACACAAGGGTTCATGCTGATTCACGGCGCGTCACAAACCGGGCGGCGCGTCTCCGGCCGGACCCTGGTCCGTGTCCTCGCTGACGGATCGCCGGTAGTTGCTGGGAGTGAAACCCAGGACGCGCTGGAAGTCCTTGGCCAGGTGGGCCTGGTCGGCGTAGCCAAATTCGGCGGCAATGGCGGCCAGCTCCAGTCCCGGGTTCGTGCGGGAGCGGTCGGCCGCCTCCTGCAGCCGGCGACGGCGGATCAGCGCGGAGGGGCTCAGCCCCACGTGCTTCTTGGCCAGGCGCTGCAAGGTCCGGGCGGACACCGCCAGCCGTTCCGCGGCGTCCTCAATACGGACCACGTCAGCGGAACTGCCGATCAGTTCAGCCACGGCGTTCGCCAGCAGGCCGTCGTCGGGCACTTTCGGTATTTGGGCGGACAGCCAGTCGGCGAACTCCTGCACTGCGAGCTCCCGCCTTTTATCCGGGGTGCCGCAGCGCATTCCATTCATGGCGGCGCTGACCGAGTCCCGGAGGGCCGGGACGTCAAGGGGCACCCTGGCATCCAGCAGGCTGGCGGGATCGCCGGTGAATGAGGGAATGGCGGCCGGCTTGAGGAGTGCGCCAACGGCCCATCCCCGGCCGCGGAGATCCTGGTGGGAGGTGCGGGTGGTGGGGCCGGCCAGTTCCACCTTGCTGGCTTGGACCACCAAGTTGAATGCCGGGAAGGAGATGAGCTGCTGGCGGGATGCGCGGCCGGGCTCGATGTCCCATTCCGGAATCCAGAACCACTCCACCAACTGCTCCACCTCGTTGGGTGCCGGCAGGCGGTGGAAGGTTGGAAGTCTGGCGGGGTAGAGGATCCCCTTGAATGAGCTGACCACCCCGCCATCCTACGGTCCAGCGTGTCGCGAATCTACAAGCCTGCGCGGCGGGCGGTCCGTAGCGTGGATGGCATGACAAATTCAGCAGACCCGCAAGCAACCACGGCAGCCACCGGCAACTTCACCAGCCACGGCCGCCCCAAAGGATTTTCCAGCCTGACACCGTTCCTGGCCATTGCCCGGGCCGGCGAGGCGCTGGCGTTTTACCGCGACGTCTTCGGTGCCCGGGTTTTGGGCGTGACGGAGTTTGGGGGCGTGGTGGCCCATGCCGAACTCGATTTCGGCCAAGGCCGGCTCCAGCTCGGCGAGCCGGCCCCTGCCTACCACCTGGTTCCGGCGCCGGAGGGTGAAGACGACTGCTATTCGATGGGGCTCTACTGCCCCGACGTTGACGCGCTGCTGGACCGGGCGGTCGACGCCGGGGCCACCATCCGCGAACCGGCCACCAATTTTGTCTCCGGCGACCGCTTCTCCAGCATCCGGGACCCGTTTGGCGTGCGCTGGTCCATCATGACGCGGGTGGAGGACATCTCGGATGAGGAAAGCGCGGCGCGCGTTGCCGAGTGGGCTGCCCAGCAGGGGTGAGCCACGCGGACCTTGGGCCAGGCGGGAGGTGAGGCACGCGGGAGGCCAGCCAACCGCCTGGCGGGAGGGCCGGCGTCGTGCTTGGCCTTGGTGGTGAGCCGGCTCAGGGCTGGAGCGTACGCAGCCGGCGCAGGCGGTAGCGGAGCTTGCCTTCGCGGTTGAAGTCGTTCCCGACGTTTTTGGTGGCCTCAATGTAGGGCTCGCCGAAGGTCATGAGCAGGAGATCGTCAACCACGCGGACCTGGCCGGGCATGAACCGGTAGCCCATGGTGGCCGCCACGGTGCGCTGGTTGATGTTGGCCAGCCAGTCCTCCACCGCCTGCACCGTGGTGAAGCCGTTGGCCGTCAGAATCTCCACCAACCAGGCATACTGCCCGGCCTTGCTGTGCGGGTAGGCGGGGAAAACTCGGTCCAGAAGCAGTTGGATGGAATTGGCATCCAGTTTCTGGGAGCCGACCGCCTCGCTCTGGGACTGCAGGCGCTTGAGGATGTCGGAGATGTTGACGAACTGCTGGTCCGCGAGCTCGATCAGGGTGGAGGCCATGGTGAAGGCGCGGCTGATCTCGGCGTTGTCCACATGGGTGCCCTTGAAGCGGATGTCGTGTTCAAATTCTGCCCAGGCATGCTGGAGGACTGTGCGCAACTGCACCTCGAAGCGCTGGCCGCCGAAATTTTCGCAGCCCGCCGGCGGGTTCTCCGACGGAACCTCCAGCGTCAGGTGCCGGCCCGCGTAGCCAATGCCGCCATTCTTGCGGATCATGGCTGTCTTGTCTTCGTCGTCGCGGCAGATGAACTGGCTGCTGAGGGCAATGGCGACTGCGTCGATGTCTGTTTCCACAAACAGGATTACGCGCACGCCAATGAGATCGTCCAGGTGCGCCGTTCCGCCGGGGTACTTTAGTTCGCCGTCGCTGCCCCGCCGGGTGATTTTTTCAAGCGTGGATTTTCTGCTCTTGACGCGGCACCGGACGTCGTGGTGGTTGAGTCCGTCGTCCTGCAGCCTGGCAACAATGGCGGTTCGGATCGATTCGGCAGCCTGCTGAAGGTAGTCCTCGCGGTAGTCCATGACCACTGCTGCGGGGCCATCCACTGCCGACTTTGCGCCCTCGGCCACTTGACTCACGGTTGCACTCCCCTTGTCACAGCGGGCAGCCCCAATTGCTGCAACGCCCTTTAGGGAAATTCTCCCACCTTCGCAGGGCTTGTCCACTTTCCCCGCGGCGGGGCGGGTTCTTTGCGGCTGGTTTGCTGCCGCTGCCGGCCAGGCTC
>NZ_JAJLOZ010000096.1:0-14714 GCF_025548615.1 Arthrobacter sp. A2-55
GCCACATCGCCAGCCGCGCCCGGCAGCGAAACGGGCGCACCGGCGTCGAACATTCCCCCCGAACCACCCATCGCGGGGTAAGGCCTCAGTGCCCGGCCCCCCAAACGCCCCAAAAATAACCAGAAAGAGAACAGCCCAGTGAACGCAATCAGCGATCTCCCCGTCACCCTTGCCGATGTTGAAGCCGCACGGGAGCTGCTGCAGGAGATTATTGCGCACACTCCCGTGGAGAGTTCGCGGGCCCTGGGGCGGATTACGGGCGCGCCGGTGTTTTTCAAGTGCGAGAACCTGCAGCGCGCCGGCTCGTTCAAGGTGCGCGGCGCGTACACCCGCATGGCGCGCCTGTCGGCCGAGGACCGGGCCCGCGGCGTGGTGGCGGCGTCCGCCGGAAACCATGCCCAGGGCGTGGCAGTGGCCGCGAAGTCGCTGGGCATCAAGGCGCGCATCTACATGCCCGTGGGCGTGGCCCTGCCGAAACTGGCGGCCACGCGCGGGCACGGCGCCGAGGTGGTGCTGCACGGCTTCAACGTGGACGAGTCCCTCGCCGAGGCCGAACGCTACGCCCGGGAAACCGGCGCCGTCTTTGTCCACCCGTTCGACAATGTGGACGTGGTGTCCGGGCAGGGCACCATCGGGCTGGAAATCCTGGAGCAGGTGCCGGACGTCGACACCGTGATCATGGGTGTTGGCGGCGGCGGGCTGCTGGCCGGCGTGTCCGTGGCGATCAAGGCGCGGGCAAAGGAGCTGGGCCGGGAGATCCGCGTGATCGGCGTCCAGGCGGAAAACGCCGCGGCGTACCCTCCCTCCCTTGCCGCGGACGCGCTGGTGCCGCTGAAAAAGGTCTCCACCATGGCGGACGGCATTGCCGTGGGCCGGCCGGGCCAGCTGCCGTTCTCGATCATCCGCGAACTGGTGGATGACGTCGTCACGGTCAGCGAGGACTCCCTGGCGCGGGCCCTGATCTTCCTGCTGGAGCGCTCCAAGATGGTGGTGGAGCCCGCCGGTGCCGTGGGCGTGGCCGCGCTCATGGAGGGCAAGATTGAAAATCCGGGCACCACGGTGGTGGTGCTTTCCGGCGGCAACATCGATCCGATGCTGATGCTCAAGGTCATTCAGCGCGGCCTTGCGGCGGCCGGGCGCTTCCTCACGGTGCGTATGATGCTCAACGACCGCCCCGGCTCCCTGGCCACCATCTCGCGCATCATTGCCGAGAACGACGCCAATGTCACCGGCGTGGACCACACCCGCGTGGGCGGCTCCATCTCCATGGGCGACGTCTCCATCACCGTGAACCTGGAAACCAAGGGCCACGAACACTGCGAACTGGTGCTGACGGCCCTGCGTGCAGAAGGCTTCCAGCCGATCGTGGTCCACTAGCCTCCGGTTCCACCCCCAATCCGCGCGAACGGGCATTTAACGGGGGTGCTTCGTTGAAACATGCCCGTTAAGTGCCGGTTCGTGGGGGTGTTGTGGCGCTGCCGGGTGGAGTGCCAGTTCTGAAATTCGATGGTGCAGCACCTGCGAGCTCGCCTGGCTTCAGGCGACAGGAGTTGCACCGCCGATCCGTACCATGTCCGCAGCCTGAGCCACGGCCTGGACCATCCACTCGAACAGACACTTAACGGGGGTGTTGCGCTGAAACATCCACGTTAAGTGCCCGCTCGGCCGGTTTGTGGGGCGCGGGTGCGGGGTGGGTGTCGGAACGTCGGGGCGTTGCCGGGGTTCAGCGAAGTTCGTGGCCAAATCGGCAATAACTGCGACATAGTCCACTTAAGGTGGATAATCTTTTTCACTCGCATATTTTTGTCACAATTGAATGAGGGATGGGGTATTCAATGCGCACTCTTTGGCGCCCGAAACACTTTGGGGTGGTTGTTTCCACGGCGGCGCTTGCCGTTGCGATGATGGGATTTGCCGCCCTGCCAGCCCAGGCCGCGCCAATGGCACCGGTGGCGCCAGCAGTGCCCGCGTTCACCGCCCCAGCCGCAGGCGACATCATTTCCGGGCCGCCCATGGTCAGCGGCACGGGCGAGCCGGGCTCGCTGGTGGAAGTGACTGAGCAGTCGGGCCAGCAGGTGTGTACCGCCAGCGTTGACGGTGCGGGCCTGTTTGCCTGCACAGGGTCGGCCAGCCTGCCCGTGGGCCCCAACGTCCTGCACCTCACGGCCACCAACCCCGACACCTCCACCACGGTGGGTGGGACAGTCGCCGTCACGATTGACGCGCCGGCGCCACCTTTCACGATTCCAATGGACGGGGAATTGATTACCCCCACCCAGGCCTTTGAAGGCGGCGGATTTACCGGCGACACGCTTCGCATACTGGACTCCGCCCACCAGCCCATTTGTTCAGTCACGGTCGACGGTTCGGGCTCGTTCTCCTGCGTGCCAACGGCACCCCTGCCCCTCGGACCCATCACGGTCACCGCCGAGCTCACCAAGGCATCCGGCGGAGTTCAGGTGACGGGCCCCTACAGCTTCACTGTGATTTCCGGGCCGCCAACAATAACCAGCCCGCGATCGGACGCCGTGGTGGGCGACCTTCCCGTATTTACCGGCACCGGCCTGCCGGGCGCCAGCCTTGACATTATTCACGGGAGAAGCGGATACGCCGTCTGTTCAACCACCGTCGCGGCCGACGGCAACTACACCTGCACGCCCCAGCACCGCTTCCTGGTCGGGACAATGGACTATTTTCCGGCCATGTACGCCACCGGTAGCGGTTTGAACGGAGTGCCGGGTGATTTCGTCACTATCACCGTGGCCGTCACGCCCGCCATTTCCAAGCCGGCCGACGGCGGCTACAGTGTCGGTGGCGCCGTGATCGAAGGCACCGCCGGCATTTTCACCACAGTTGCCATCCTCGACGGCGGCACCACGCCAGTGTGCACCGCCAAGTCCAACGCTGACGGACAGTTTTCCTGCACTGCGAGTCCCGCCCTTGGCCTGGGGCTGCACCACCTGACGCCCGTTCAGACCAATATGGATGGCAGTCTGGTCACAGGCGCCGCCGTGGCCGTCACCGTCACGGCCAACGGCGCAGCACCATCCCCAACCACCGTGGCAGCGGCATCCCCGACAGCTGTCCATGCCGTGTCCGATCCCGGGGTAGCACCCCAAGGTGCGGACCAGGAACAGCTGGCCGCAACCGGTGCCAAGGGTGCTGTCCCCGCCATTGCCGTTGGCGGACTGTTGCTGCTGGGAGGTACCGCCTCCCTCCTACTGGCGCGCCGCCGTCGTTCTTCAATGCACTAAGCCAGCCTGGGCGCTCGACGCCAGTCACCTCCTCCACACACGCCAACGGGCACTTAACGTGGATGTTCAGCTGGAACATCCACGTTAAGTGCCCGTTCGGCGGGGGCGGGGTGAGGCTAGCTCTGGTACGGCTTGGCGGAGAGGATTTCCACGTCGATCGTCTTGCCGTTGGGGGCCAGGTAGCTCATCTTGTCGCCGACTTTGTGGCCCATGATGGCCGCACCCAAGGGGGAGCGCTCGCTGAACACCTCAACCTGGGCAGTCCCCACCTCGCGGCTGCCCAGCAGGAAGGTGGTCTCGTCGCCGGCAATGGTGGCCACCACCAGCATGCCCTGTTCCACGATGCCGTCGTCGGCCGGGGCCTCGCCCACGTGGGCGTAGCGCAGGAGCTCGCTGAGCTGGCGGATGCGGGCCTCGATCTTGCCCTGCTCGTCCTTGGCCGCGTGGTAGCCGCCGTTTTCCTTCAGGTCGCCTTCCTGGCGGGCCTGCTCAATCTTGCTGACGATTTCGGCGCGGCCGGGGCCGGAAAGTTGCGTCAGCTCTGCCTGGAGACGGTCAAAGGCTTCCTGGGTCAGCCAGGCAGCGGACGCACTGTTTGTTGTAGGCACGTAGTTCTCCTCGAATAAACGTAAAAAAGCAAAGACCCCGCGGTAGGCGCTGCCAAAGGCGGTTCCGAGCCGGTGCGCACCTGGGGATCAAGTGTGCAGTCCCTGCGCGGAACTTTCCATGGTTGGCCAAGCGGGGTGAAGATAGTTTTTACAAGTTTAGTCAATAAGCGGGATATTCCCAAGAATCGCGACGTCAGTGCTCAATCCAGCAGTTGTCCACCGTCACTGTCACGGCCAGGGAGGTGGTGCGCACGGAGGCGGTCACTGAGGTGGTGTGACCGCTGTTGATGCCGGCGTCGGCCCCGTTCGCGCCCACCGTGAGGATGTTCCAGCCCACCACGGCGAACTGTTCATTCAGCGCCTGGACGGCGCATTGGGCGGTGGCGGCGGGGTCCTTGGTGATGGTCAGGTCCACCGTGGAAAGTGTGGGGTCCACCACCTTGAAACTGATCACTTTCTGTTCCACGCCGGTGTTGCCCGCCACCACGGACCAGAGAATCCAGGTCAGGCCCACGGCAAGCGTCACGGCCACGGCAATAATTTTGGCCCGTTTGGACATCGCCCGCTTGGGCGTGCCGTAACGATTGGCTACGCTGGTAGCTGCTGGAGAATCAGAATTTGTCACTGCATCCACTGTTGTCTTGATCCGCGGTGTCCCCGCTGGATCCGCGGCATTCCGCTGGCGGCCCGCACCGGCGGCCGGGCGGGAGGACATGACAAGTTTAGCGTTCATTCCGGCAGGCGTTTTTTCACAAGTTTTTTTACGAACCCCATACAGCACCAAGAATCGAAGGTAGCCGACGTGACCACCAATGAGGGGCACTCCGCCGAACCGCTCCGCCTGCTGGCGGTCCACGCACATCCGGACGACGAAGCCAGCAAGGGCGCAGCCATGATGGCCTCCTACGCGGCGTCGGGCGTGCGCGTCATGGTGGCCACCTGCACCGGCGGGGAGCGCGGGGGGATCCAGAACCCGCGCATGGAGGGCGACGCCCACTCGGGCCGCGACATGGGCGGGGCCCGCCGGCTCGAAATGGCGCGTGCCGCCGCCATTTTGGGCATCGAGCACCAGTGGCTGGGATTCACCGACTCCGGCCTGCCCGAAGGCGACCCGCTCCCGCCCCTGCCTGCCAACTGCTTTGCCCTCAAGCCGCTGGAGATCGCCGCCGCGCCGCTGGTTCGCCTGGTGCGCCGTTTCCGCCCGCACGTGATTGTGTCCTACGACGAAAACGGCGGCTACCCGCACCCGGACCACATCATGGCCCACAAGGTTGCCGTGGAGGCGTTCCACGCGGCCGGCGACCCCGCCTTGTATGAGGGTGCGGGGGAGCCCTGGGAGCCGCAAAAGCTGTATTACGACCTGGCCTTCAACCCGCAGCGCTTCCGCGCACTGCACTTTGCGCTGCAGGACGCCGGCCTGGCCTCCCCGTACGCGGAGCGCCTGGCGGCCTGGCTGGAGGCGGACACCGAAGGCCACACCCCGCCGGTCAGCAAGCACCCCACCACCACGCAGGTGGACTGCGGCGAGTTCTTTGAAAAGCGCGACGACGCCCTGCGCGCCCATGCCACCCAGGTGGACCCGGACGGCTTCTTCTTCGCCGTCAGCCCGGACATGCAGCGCAAGGTGTGGCCGTGGGAGGACTATTCGCTCGTGGAGTCCCGCGTTCCCGCCACCACGCCGGAGAACGACCTGTTTACTGGCCTACGATAGGAACAGGACGATTCCCTCATCGCACCGAGACCGCCGGGGATAAAATGAAAGACAAATTGTGCACACTCTGATGTTCCTTGCCGCCAGCGCCACCCCGGACCCGCAGATCCCCACCCTGCGCCCGGGCCTGTCCGACGACCAGGTGGGGCCCGGCTTTCTGGGCTTTTTGGCCATGGCATTCATCGTGGCGATCATGTTCTTCCTGATCCGCGACATGGTCAAGCGCGTGCGCCGCGTCCGCTACCGCGCCCAGGTTGCCGGCGGCGATCCCAGCGACCACGGCCCCAAGGCCGGCTATGAGGTGATCCCCATCATGACGGACGACGCCGCCAGGAAAGCAGGTGCGGCCTTTGCCGACACTTCGCTCACCCGGGCGGAGGTTGCCGCCGTTGGTCCCGAAGGTGTTGAAGGCGCCGGAAGCGCTGAGGGTGCCGGGAACCCGGGTGCCGGGAACCCGGGTGCCGAAGGCGCCGAGGGGCTCGACGGCGGCGTTTCCCCCGTGAACGTGGACAAAAACTAAGGGGCAAACATGAATCGGCTTGCCGGCGAACCGAGTGCCTACCTGCGCCAACACGCCGGCAACCCAGTGGACTGGCAGCCGTTTGACGACGCAGCCTTTGCCGAGGCCCGGGAACGCCAGGCTCCTGTGTTTCTGTCCGTGGGCTACGCCGCCTGCCACTGGTGCCATGTCATGGCCGGGGAATCGTTCGAGGATCCGGAGGTGGGGGAGTACCTGCGCCGGCACTTCGTGGCCATCAAGGTGGACCGCGAGGAACGCCCCGACGTGGACGACGCCTACATGGCCGCCACGCAGGCGCTGACCGGCCAGGGCGGCTGGCCCATGAGCGTGTTCCTGACCCCGGACGGCCGGGCGTTCTTTGCCGGCACCTACTTTCCGCCGCAGCCCGTGTCCGGAAGGCCGTCCTTTAAACAAGTGCTGGCCGCCGTGGTTGAGGCGTGGGCGGATCGCCGTACGGAGGTCCTGGCCACCGCCGATGCCTTGGCGGCGGCGCTGGCCGATCCGGCCTGGCGGGTCCGCACGGATCTAAGCGTCGGGGCAGATAGTCCCGCGCCGCCTGTCGCCGTACAGGGCTTGGATGGTGCGCGGAACGGATTTTCGGTGCATAGGGAGGCTGCCTCGCTTGCCGTGGCGGCCATGGCGCGGGCCGAGGACACCACGCACGGCGGCTTTGGCACGGCCCCAAAATTTCCGCCCACCCCCGCCCTGGAATTCCTGATCCGCCACGCCGCGTCCGGCGGTGGCGGGACGGTTCGTGACGAAGGGGCCGGTTCGCCGGACGTTGCTGCGGGTCTGGCCGGGCGGACGCTGGGCGCCATGGTGAACTCTGCCCTGTTCGACCAGGTGGGTGGCGGCTTTGCGCGCTACAGTGTCACGGCCGACTGGTCCTTGCCTCACTACGAGAAAATGCTGTACGACAATGCCGGCCTCTTGCTCGCCCTGGTGCACTGGGTCCGACTGGCGGAGGCACGGCCCGGACAAATTCCCGCCGAAGTGCCCGGGCCGGACGCCGCCCCGGACGCCGGGCCCGGGGTTCAGCACATCCACAGCACCGAACTGCCCCTGCCGCTGTCCGCCGCGGAGGCGCGGGGCGCTGTCCATAAAACCGTCGGCTGGCTGCTGGCCGAGCTCCGCCTCCCCGGCGGCGCCTTCGCCTCCTCGCTGGATGCCGACACCGTGATCGACGGCGTGCACCACGAGGGCGCCAGCTACCAGTGGACCCTGGCCCAGCTCCGCGAGGCGGCGGAATTGTCCGCCGCCGCTGACCCGGCCCCCGCGGAACCGCAGGAGCCCGCGGACCTGGCAGCCGCCGTCGCTCGTTTCATGAACATTCCGGCGAAGGGAGCCGCGCCCCTGCACCCGGGCCGCGGGCTGACTCCGCCGGAGCGGGCCGCGTGGGATGCGCTCCTGCCCGGCCTGCGCACCATGAGGGCCGCGCGCACCATGCCGGGGCGCGACGACAAGGTGGTGGCGGCCTGGAACGGCATGCTGCTCGGTGCCCTGGCCGAGGCCGCCATGGTCCTGGGGGAGCCCGCCTGGCTGGCGGCCGCCGTCGAGCTTGGCGGGTACCTGCGGGAGGTGCACTGGGACGGGGGTGTGCTGAGGCGGGTGTCGCACGCCGGCCGGGCGCGCGGAATTGAGGGGTTGCTGGAGGATTACGCGGCCTGCGCCGACGGCTATTTTGCCCTCTACGCGGCCACGGGCAGCGCGGAATGGTTTGCTCTGGGCGAGGCCCTGCTGGACTCGGCGCAGCGTTTTCTGGCGGACGGCACCGTGTTCAACAGCCCGGGCCGGGCCTCGGGAGGGCTGGCCGGCGCTCCGGCCGGGGCGCGCTTTGCCGACCCCTTCGACAACGCCACCGCCAGCCCCGTGGCACTCCTGGCCGGCGCCCTGGCCACCCACGCGGCCTATACGGGGTCCGTAGACCACCGAGTCTTGTCGGAAAACCTGCTGGGGTCGCTGCCGGAACTGGCCCGGCGGGCGCCGCGTTCGGCCGGGGGCCTGCTGTCGGTGGCCGAGGCGGTTGCGGCGGGCCCCGTGGAAACTGCCATTGTCGGCCTGCCGGGCCCGGAGCGGGAGGCGCTGGAACGGCGGGCGTGGGCGTCGCCGTCGCCCGGCATGGTGGTGGCTGTGTGGGACGGCGCGGGCCCGCCGCCCGTGCCGCTGCTGGAAGGCAGGGGCACTGCGCCCGGCGCTTCCCCGCTGGCCTACGTCTGCCACAACATGGCCTGCGCCCGCCCAGTGGCCACGGCCGCGGAGCTTGACACCCTCATCCCCTGACGCTCCCTCACCTTCTGCGGTCTTCCATTCGACGCTCCCTCACCTTCTGCGGGAATTCCACCGATCCTCTCTCACATTTTGGGCGTCTAGCCAAAAGGTGGTGGCCCCACAATGACGATCCCGCCGTTGAGGCGCCCGGATTCCCTGACCCGGTCGAAGTCCACAACGCCCGTGCCGTCCGCGTCCAGGGGAACGCTGGCTCCCATATAGAAATCCTGTGCATTGCCTGGAGTCTGGAAGCACAGGATGCTGGCGCCGCCTTCTTGTGCCTTGAACGCGTGGGGCACACCGCGAAGGGCAACGGCGATGCCTCCGGCGCCAACCCGCTGTTCGGCGCCGTCGATGTTCATGAGGATTTCACCGGAGAGAACGTACAGGGTTTCGTCCGTGTCAGGATGGATGTGCAGGGGCGTCACCTTGCCTCCGGCCATCGTGTCGCGGTTGATCAGGAATGCCCCGCCAGTTTCTTCCGACTTGGCGAGCCAGGTGTGGATTCCCCCGCCGTAGAACCACCGCTGCTCACCTTCTCCGTGCTGGCGGATGAATGACTTCGCGTGCTTCTTCGTGTCCATGGGACTCGCCTCGATGTTGGCTACATGTTTTTATGGGACTGATGTCTTATAATAAGACTGATGTACCATGAGTTGCATGTCAAGGTCTTACCTGGAACTCGGCCGCAGCGGCCAGAAGCGCCGCACCCTTGATGCCCTGGTTGATGCCGCCCGGGCCATGGTCGCCGACGGCCAGACCCCCACCGTGGACGAGGCCGCCCTTGCCGCAGGTGTCTCAAGAAGCACGGCCTACCGCTACTTTCCGGGACAAAGGGAGCTGCTTGCCGCGGCCCATCCGGAAACGGGGAGTGCCTCCATGCTGCCGGAAAACCCTGGCGACAATCCCGCGGAGCGGCTTGACGCCGTCGTCGCCACGTTCATCGCAATGATTCTTCAGACCGAGGCCCAACAGCGGACCATGCTGAAGCTGTCACTGGATCCCGATCTCCCGGCCAGCGGCTTGCCTTTGCGCCAGGGCCGGGCCATTCCCTGGATCACGGAAGCGCTCGATCCCCTGCGGGGTGCGCTCGGAGATGCGGAACTGCGCCGCTTGGTGCTGGCCATTCGCAGCGCAATTGGAATCGAGTCGCTGGTGTGGCTGACCGACATTGGCGGCCTGTCCCGGGACGAGGCCCTTGCGTCCATGCGGTGGAGTGCCCAGGCGCTGCTCCGCCATGCCCTCGAATCGGCTCCGCCCGCATATTGACGGGCGATACCGAAGCGTCCTCAAAAAACACCCAGTAATCTGATGGAGCGTTGAGGGAATCACCGCAAAATGTGAGGGAGCGTCGGTAGGGAAGGGGAGGGCGGTGGGGCTAGGGGAAGACCACCAGCACGACGGCGGCGAAATGGGAGCCGAACCCGGCCACGGTCAAGGCATGGAACAGTTCGTGGAAGCCGAAGTGGCGGGCACTGAAGTTGGGCTTCTTGATCCCGTAGATGACTGCCCCGGCAATGTAGAACACGCCGCCCAGGCAGATCAGGAGCGTGGGCGCCACACCGGCGGCCCAGAATTGCGGCAGGAAGAACACCGCGGTCACGCCCAGCAGCACATAGATGGGCACGTACAGCCAGCGTGGCGCCCCCACCCACAGCACGCGGAACAGCACGCCCAAAACAGCGCCCGTCCAGATCAGCCACAACAGCAAGGTGGCGGTGGGGCGCGGCAGCATCAGCGCCGACAGCGGCGTGTAGGAACCGGCAATGACCAGCATGATGTTGCTGTGGTCCAGCCGTTTCAGCACTTTCTTGGTGCCTGGTTTCCACTCGATCCGGTGGTATAGCGCACTTGTGCCAAATAACATGACTCCGGTAACGATGTAAATGGCGGTGGTCGCTTTCGCCGCCATGCCCGGGGCCAGCACCACCACCAGCAAGCCGGCCGCCAGGACCAGCGGCGCCATGCCTGCGTGCAGCCAGCCGCGCCAGGTGGGTTTTGCATCGGCTACAAGGGTGCTCGTCATGGCCCAATTCTATCCCTTCCGGGAATATGTTACCGATGAGTAACATGGCGGCGGCGGGTGCATCGCAACGCGGCCTGTCCGGAATGTGCGGCCCGGCGGGTAATCTAGGACAAGTACGTTTCCCCGGCCGCCCGGCCCGTATCCGTAAAGGTTTGGTGCACATTCATGCGGTTGATGACCCGCCCCATACGGATGCCCAAATTCCTTTACAACTACTACGAACGCAGCCTTGGCCGCTCGCTGGACCTGAAGAGCGTGCCCCGCCACATCGGCGTCATGGTGGATGGAAACCGGCGCTGGGCCCGGCAGTTCAACGCCCCCACCAGCCAGGGCCACCAGGCCGGCGCGGACAAGATCCTGGAATTCCTCGGCTGGTGCCAGGACCTGGGCATCAAGGTGGTCACGCTGTACATGCTCTCCACGGACAACATGAGCCGTTCGCCCGAGGAACTGGACGAGCTCATGGGTATCATCGCCAACACCCTTGACCTGCTCGACGCCGACGTCGACATCAGCGTCCACGCCATGGGCGCCCCGGAGCTGCTGCCCGACTACCTGGCCCAGCGCCTGTCCTCGCTCACCACGCGCGTGCCCGCCAATGAGCGCATCCATGTGAACCTTGCCATCGGCTACGGCGGGCGCCGGGAAATTGTCGACGCCGTCCGCGAACTCCTGCACGACGCCGACGCCGCGGGCCGCACCATGCTCGAGGTGGCGGACACCCTGGGCGTGGACGACATTTCCAAGTTCCTGTACACCCGCGGCCAGCCCGACCCGGACCTGGTCATCCGCACCTCGGGGGAGCAGCGCCTTTCCGGCTTCCTCATGTGGCAGAGCGCCTACAGCGAGTTTTACTTTTGTGAGGCCCTGTGGCCGGCGTTCCGCCGCATCGACTTCCTCCGTGCCCTGCGTGACTACGCCGGGCGCAGCCGCCGCTTCGGCAGTTAGGCCACTGTTTCCTTGCAAAGCCACCATCGTTCTGAAATGATCCTGGCGGCCGTCCTCTCCAGCGCGGCCGGGTTTGTCGACGCTGTGGGCTTCATCCACCTGGGCGGCTACTTTGTCTCCTTCATGAGCGGCAACTCCACCCGGGGCGGCACTGCCCTGGCCGAAGGAAACTGGGCGGGTTTCGGCACGGCTTTCGGACTGGTCGGTGCCTTTCTGGTGGGTGTGGTGAGCGCTTCGATCCTGCGCAGGCTTGTCCCGTCACGCAAGCGCATGGCAGTGCTCCTGTACGTGACAGCGGCACTGGTGTGCGCCGTCGTACTTTTTGACCTGGACCTTGACGGGTGGCTGGCGCCGGCCATCATGGCGGTGGCGATGGGTGCCGAGAACCTCATCTTTGAACGCAATGGCGAGGTCAGCATAGGCCTGACGTATATGACGGGCACGCTGGTGAAAATGGGCCAGCACATGGCCAATGCGCTTCTTGGGGGAGACAGCCGGCTGTGGCGCAGGTACGCGGCCCTGTGGCTGTCGCTGACCACCGGCTCGGTCATCGGCGGCATTTCGTACCTGACGCTGAACTTGAATGCGCTGTGGATCGCCGTGGGCGTGATGGCGCTGTCGGTCATTTTCAACCAATATGTCCACAAGAGCCCGCCCCGACCGCCGGCCACACCCGTCATCCTGTAGCCCGGCGGCGGGGCCAATTATTTACCCAGTGGACACCAATAACACGCCGGAAAGGTCCCAAATTGCCACTGTTCCCGGCGTAGCTTTGGGCATAACGGAGGGCAACTCCGCTCGCCGTACCTATTGATTTTCCGGGCGAAACACCGGCCCGGAAAGGCTGGAGCCGACGTGGTTGAGACGATGAATTTTGGGGAAATCGCACGGGAGACGACGGGCATGGCGCAAAAACTGCGCAGCTACGTCATCGACACCTCAGTTTTGCTCTCCGATCCCCGCGCGATACTGCGCTTTGCCGAACACGAGGTCATTGTGCCGATCGTGGTGATTTCCGAGCTGGAGTCCAAGCGGCACGACCCCGAACTGGGCTACTTCGCCCGCACCGCCCTGCGCCTGCTCGACGAACTGCGCGAACAGCACGGCGGCCTGGGTGCCCCCATTCCCCTGGGGGACGACGGCGGGACGTTTCGTGTGGAGCTCAACCACGTTTCCGCTGAGGTGCTTCCGGCGGGGATCCGCGGCACGGACAATGATTCGCGCATCCTGGCGGTGGCGAAGAACCTGGCAAACGAGGGCGCAAACGTCACGGTGGTTTCCAAGGACCTGCCGATGCGGGTCAAGGCCTCCGCGATGGGACTGGCGGCGGAGGAGTACCGCAACGAGCTGGTCCAGGATTCCGGCTGGACCGGCGTGGCGGAGCTGGCCATTGCCGAGGCCGAAATGGCGGAACTGTACAACGGCGGCGCCGCCCTGGTTCCCGAGGCCGCCGTCATGCCTGTCAACACGGGCCTGGTGCTGACCAGCACCCGCGGCTCCGCGCTGGGCCGGGTGGGCGCCGACCAGCAGGTGCGCCTGGTGAAGGGCGACCGCGAGGTGTTCGGCCTGCACGGGCGCTCCGCCGAACAGCGCCTGGCGCTGGACCTGCTCATGGACCCCGACGTCGGCATTGTCTCCCTGGGCGGGCGGGCCGGCACGGGCAAGAGTGCGCTGGCCCTGTGCGCCGGCCTGGAGGCCGTGCTGGAACGCAACGAGCACCGCAAGGTGGTGGTGTTCCGGCCCCTGTACGCCGTGGGCGGCCAGGAGCTGGGCTACCTGCCGGGCTCAGAAAGCGAGAAGATGAACCCGTGGGCGCAGGCCGTGTTCGACACTCTGGGCTCCGTGGTGTCCGAGCGCGTCATGGACGAGATCATGGAGCGCGGGCTGCTGGAGGTGCTGCCGCTGACGCACATCCGCGGGCGTTCGCTGCACGACTCCTTCGTGATCGTTGACGAGGCCCAGTCGCTGGAGAAGAACGTGCTCCTGACGGTCATGAGCCGGATCGGGCAGAACTCCAAGATTGTGCTCACGCATGACGTGGCCCAGCGCGACAACCTGCGCGTGGGCCGCCATGACGGCATCGCCGCCGTGGTTGAAACCCTCAAGGGGCACCCGCTCTTTGCCCACGTCACCCTGACCCGCTCCGAGCGGTCGCCCATCGCCGCGCTGGTCACCGAAATGCTGGAGCGCGCCGAGATCTGACGCCGTCCCACCTCTCGCCGAACGGGCACTTAACGTGGATGTTCCGCCCGAACATGCCCGTTAAGTGTCCGTTCGGCAGCAGGTAAGGGGCCCCGCGCACGGACCGGACCCTGAACGCCGTCGTTGATTCTTGCCGGGGGATGCTGCGCGATAGACTCGCCCACATGCACCGACCCCTTCCCGCGCCAGCCGGACTCGGCCTGGCCATGGTCGCCGGGCTCGCCCTCGCCGTGCAATCCCGGATCACGGGCACCATGGGGCTGCGCCTGGGCGACGGTGTGGCCGCGGCGCTGCTCAGCTTTGGCTCGGGGCTGCTGCTGATGATTCTTTTGACGCTCGGCACCCGGGCCGGACGGAGCGGATTGGCCGCCCTGCGCGGCGGCCTGGCCCGGCGGGTGCTGCCGCGCTGGTATCTGGTGGCCGGCGCGATAGGCGCGTCGCTGGTATTCGCCCAGGGGGTCACCGTCGGAATGGTGGGCGTGGCCCTCTTCACCATTGCCCTGGTGGCCGGGCAGACAGTCAGCGGGCTGCTGGTCGACAGTGTCGGCTTCGGCGCCGGCGGGAGGAGGCGCCTGACCGGACCGCGACTGACGGGTTCGGTGCTGACCCTGGGGGCTGTGGTCTGGGCTGTCTCCGCCAAGTTCACCGCGCTTGGCCCGGGGGCGCTGTCCCTGCTTCTGCTGCCCTTGCTGGCGGGCCTGCTCTACGGATTCCAGCAGGCGATGAACGGGCGCATTGCCGCCGCGGCGGGCACGCCACTGACGGCCACCCTGACCAATTTTGCCGCCGGCGCCGTGGTGCTTCTGGCCGTGTGGTTGGTCAAGCTGCCTTTCAGCCCGCGGCCGCACGCCCTGCCGCACGAGTGGTGGCTCTATTGCGCCGGGCCGCTGGGCATCGTGGTGGTCTTCCTCAGTGCGGCGCTGGTGCGGCGGATCGGCGTCCTGCTGCTCGGCCTGGGCACCGTCGCTGGCCAGCTGATGGGCTCGCTGCTGCTCGACGTGGCCTTTCCGACACCGGCGGCGGCGGTCGGCACCGCCACCGTGCTCGGCACTGTGTTGACCCTGTTGGCCGTCATTGTGGCCGCAGCGCCCTGGCGAAGGAATCCGACGCCGGCTGCCCTGTCCGCGCGCCCCTCCACCCCCGCCGAACCGGCACTTAACGTGGATCCCGCGCTGAA
>NZ_JAJLOZ010000097.1:0-14259 GCF_025548615.1 Arthrobacter sp. A2-55
CGGCTAGCCCCGCTGGTCGAGCAGCGAGCCCTGCGAGCGCGACGAGACCAAGGGGCAGCCCCGCCGGCTAGGCTTTCAGGCGTCCTGGCGGAGAAAGTCCGGGAGCTGCTCCACGTAGACGGTCTGCGGGGGTTCAAAATACATGACGAGCACCCGCTCCCCCACGGGGTAGTCACTGGACCCGTCATAGGGATGGGCAAAAAACGCCCTGGTGCCGCCCTGGAACGGGACCATCACCTCCCCCACAGTCCCCGGGCCAACGTGGCCGGACACCCGGCCAATCCGTCCGGTCAGGCTCCGGTCCATGTCCCTACGGCTGGGGCGGCTGCCGGCCATCGCCCCTGCCCTTCTTCAGGGAGTCGGTCAGGGCCGGCAGGTAGCTGCCCACCTGGGCCAGGATGCCGCCCACCATTTCGTTGACCCCGTCGCCGCCGTTGAGGACAGTCAGCTGGCCCACATGGCCGAAGGGCTCGGCAGCCGCGGCCACGATGGCCGGCATGTTTTCCGCCAGCTGCTGGGAAATCACGGCCTCCTGGTTCGTGCCGAGCGCCTCCGCCCGGGCCTTGATGCCGTCCGCCTCAGCCAGCGCTTTCGCCTTGATGGCCGACGCCGCTGCCTCCCCGCGTGCCTTCGTCGCCGCCGCCTCGGCCTCGCCGGTGACGCGCGTGGCGCCTGCCATGGCTGCCGCCGCCGTCGCATTGGCCTGCGCCTCAACTTCGGTCTTCCGGGCGCGGGCCTCGGCCGCGCTGATGTCCGCCGCCTTCTGGGCTTCGGCCTCGGTCCGCTGTGCGTAGGCCCGGGCGTCGGCCGGCTTGCGGACGGTGGTTTGCAGCTTTTGCTCCTCGCGGTCCGCCTCCAGCTTGGCCACCTGGGTCTCCTGCACCACCACCTGCTGGCGCGCCGTGGCGTCCGCCAGCGGGCCCGCCTGTGCAGCGTTCGCCCGGGCGCGTTCGGCGTTCGCGGCGGCGGCGGACTGCTTGATGGCGGAAACGCTTTGCGCGTCTGCAATGAGCGACGCCGCTTCGGCCTCCTTCTCGGCAGCCTCCCGGTTCCTTGTGGCTTCGGCGATTCGGGCCTCCATCTTCACCTGGGCGATGTGCGGCTTTGCCAGGTTTTGGATGTACCCCGTGGGATCTTCAAGGTCCTTGATCTGGAGCGAATCGACCACCAGCCCCAGCTTCTCCATTTCCGTTCCGCTGGCGCTGCGGACCTGGGATGCCAGCTTGTCCCGCTCCCGAATAATCTCCTCCACCGTCATGCTGCCAATGATCGAGCGCAGATGCCCCTCAAAGACGTTGTACACCTGGCTTTCCATCTTGGCCTGCTGCCCGAGGAAACGCCGGGCCGCGTTGGCGATGAACGGTGTCGAGTCCCCAATTTTGAAGATCACCACGCCCTGGACCACCACCTGGATGCCTTGGGAGGTGACGCAGTTGACCTGCAGTTCGGTCTCGTTCAAGGTCAGGGACAGGGGCCTGACGGTT
Organism: Arthrobacter sp. A2-55; assembly: GCF_025548615.1. NCBI lineage: Bacteria > Bacillati > Actinomycetota > Actinomycetes > Micrococcales > Micrococcaceae > Arthrobacter > Arthrobacter sp. A2-55. The sequence continues at coordinate 1,485 of NZ_JAJLOZ010000097.1, forward strand.
TGCAGCCCGGGAACCACAAACGCGCCCTTGCCGGTAACTATGCGAAAGTCCATGCCGTCGGAGGTGGCCGGCCGGCCGCGGGAAAAGCCGGAGATGATCAGGGCCTCGTTGGGCTCGGCCACCTGCCACATCATTTTGACGGCCACCCGGACCACCACCAGGAGCACCACCACCGCCGCAATGATGACGATGAGGGGAAGGAATGCCAACAATATTTGCATGACCGCGTTCCTTTCCAGGCCCTGCATGTTTAACGGCATCCGCCTCCACCGAAACGGGCCGCCCTGATCCGATCAACGCTACGCGCCGATGCTTGGAATTGACCCGGTGCCGGCACCCGGATATGTGGGCCTGGAGTGTGTTTTTCCTACTGCCCGGCAGGTTCGGCAAACCACAGGCGGGTTTCGCCGTATTTCTTTTCCGCGAACAGCTCGATGGACGCCGGCCAGTCAGGTTCGGGAGTCCGGGAGGACCGCTCCACCACCACCACGGCGTAGGGGCTCAGCCGCGGGCCCAACAAATCCAGCACCAGTGAGAGTTCCGGTTCCGTCAGGGGGTAGGGAGGGTCCATGAACACCAGGTCCCACTGGTCCACGCCGGCCTCCGCCACCCGGGCCAGGAAGGTCTCCACCCGCGAGCGCTGGACCTTCACCACCTTGGCTCCGACCACCTTGTTGACCAGTTCGGCGTTGCGCTGGCACACGCCGGCGGCCTTCTCGTTGAATTCAACCAGTTCCACTGACTTGGCCCCCCTGCTGGCGCTCTCCACGCCGAGCGAGCCCGACCCGGCGTACAGGTCCAGCACGCGGGAGTCGGAGAGCATGTTCATCGCTTCCAGCCGCGAAAAAAGCGCCTCCTTCACCCGGTCGGTGGTGGGCCGTGTCGCATCGCCCGGGACGGACACGAGCACCGTGCCGCCGGCTGCCCCGGCAACGATCCGGCTCATGGGCGTTCCGCAGTCAGGGGGGTTTTGCTAGCCGCGTTCAAGGAAGGCCTCATTCTGTTCATTGACGTAAGTTTCGATTTCAAGTTTGAGCGCCGGGTGGTAGTCCAGTTCCGGGTCAGCGGCCACTATGGCCGCGGCGTCCGCACGCGCCCGCCCGATGAGGTCCTCATCGCGGAGCACGCTGAGCATGCGCAGGCCGCTGCGCCCTCCGGACTGCCTGGCGCCCAGGATGTCACCCTCGCGCCGCAGTTCCAGGTCTTCGCGGGCCAATACGAATCCATCGGTGGTGGCCGCGACGGCGTCAAGCCGCTTCCGGCTCGGGTGCCCGTGTTCCAGCCCCGTCACCAGCAGGCATGTGCCCGGGTGACCGCCACGGCCCACCCGGCCGCGCAGCTGGTGCAGCTGGGACATGCCGAACCTGTCGGCGTCCAGGACCACCATCAGCGTGGCATTGTGCACGTCCATGCCCACCTCAATGACGGTGGTGGCCACCAGCACGTCAATCCCGCCGTCGGCAAAGGTGGCCATGGTGCCCTGCTTGTCAGCGGAATCGAGCCTGCCGTGGAGGGCCTCAATGCGCTTGCCTGACAGCGCGGGAACGCCCCTCAGGTACTGCACCACGTCGAGCACCCCGGCCATGGGACGGTCGTCGCCGTCGGGGGGCCCTGGTCTCGACGCGCTCGCAGAGCTCGCTGCTCGACCACCGGCGGCGTCAGAACTCGCTGCTCGACCACCGGGACCACCCGCAGAACCCGCTGCCCGGCCACCGGGGGCGTCGCCTTCACCGATCTTGGGGCACACCACGTACACCTGGTGTCCGGCGTCGATCTCCTCCCGGGCCCGTGCCCAGACCCGCGATTCCCACGACGGGTGTTCGGCCAGCGGGGCCACGTGGGTGGCAATGGGGGCCCTGCCGCGGGGCAGTTCGGTCAGCTCGGAAACTTCCAGGTCGCCAAAGACAGTCATGGCGACGGTGCGGGGTATGGGGGTGGCGGTCATGACCAAAAGGTGCGGGGGCTTGGCGGCCTTGGAGCGCAGGGTGTCCCGCTGCTCCACGCCAAACCTGTGCTGTTCATCCACCACGATGAGCCCCAGGTCGGCAAACTGCACATTGTCGGAAAACAGCGCGTGGGTGCCAATCACAATGCCTGCCTCACCGGAGGCTGCCGCAAGCAAGGCCTTCTTGCGGGCGGCAGCCGGCATGGAACCGGTCAGCAGCACCACGGAGGTGGCGTGCGGGCCGCCCAGCAGGGGCCCCTGCCCCAGCGTGCCCAGCAGCAGCATGACCGAGTGGAGGTGCTGGGCGGCGAGCACCTCGGTGGGGGCCAGGAATGCAGCCTGCCCCCCGGCGTCGACCACCTGGAGCATGGCGCGCAGGGCAACCACCGTCTTGCCGGAACCGACCTCGCCCTGCAACAGCCGCTGCATGGGGTGCCCGCCCGCAATCTCAGCCGCCACCAGGTCGCCAACCTCCTGCTGGCCGTCGGTGAGCGTGTAGGGGATGCGGGCGTCAAAGGCGTCCAGCAGTGCACCAGGCACGGGCGGCCGGGCGGTGGCATCCTGCTGCACCGCCTCAAACCGCTTTTGGGCCAGGGCCGTTTGGAGGGCCAAGGCCTCCTGGTAGCGGAAGCGCTTCCTGGCCCGCGGGAAGTCCTCCATCGTGTCGGGGCAATGGATCTGCTCGTACGCGTCCGCCAGCGGCATGAGCCGTTCCCGGGCGGCAATCGTGGCCGGAACGGGGTCCGGGATGCGGTGCAGGTCCAGCGCCGGGAGCAGGGTTTCAATGATCTTGCCCGTTTTCCAGCTCGGGAAACTGGCAGTGGCCGGGTAGATCGGAACGGGCCGCGCCGACTGCACTTCGGCCTCGTGCTCGGCAAGTTCGTCGTCGGCCACCAGCACGTAGCCCGGGTTGGTCAGCGTCTTGTGCCCGCCGTAGGCGGAGACCTTGCCGGAAAACATGGCGAGCACGCCCGGCTGAAGTTCCTTCTTGGCCTTGAAGCCGTTGAAGAAGCTGATCACCAGCGACGACGGCCGGCCGGAGTTGTCGGTGATGACGACGTCGCTGATGGTGCCCTTGCGTGTTTGCATGAACCGGGTGTTCAGCGCCACCACCCTGGCCAGGATGGTGACGTCCTCGTCCAACTGCAGCTGGCCCAGGTCGGTCAGTTCGCCGCGGGCCAGATAGCGCCGCGGAAACTGGTGGAGCATCTGCCCCACGGTGGTGATTTCCAGGTGCTTTTCCACGGCCTTGGCCGTGGCCGCCCCCACCAGGCGGGACAGTTGCAGGCCGAGGTCGGCAGTGGGGTCAGAGGAGGTCATGGGCGTCTTCGGTGGCGTTGGGGCTCAGCTGGGAGATGCTCACGTTGTTTGGATCACCCACGGCCTGGATGGCGTCGAGCGCGGTGGCGGGTGACGGCACATGGACGTGGACGCGCCACGGGTAGGCGCCGGCGTCGTCGGCTTCTTCGGAGACCGCGCTCATGATGACCGAGTCCCCCAGCTCGTCAAGCTGCATGCGCAGGCCCGCCGCGGCCAGCGGTGTCAGGCTGACGGTGCACATGACCTCCACGCCGGACTGTTCCGGCATGGTCAGGGCAATGTTGGGGTCCTGCAACTTGTAGCCTGAGAGGCCGTCGAGGAGGTCCTCCTGCAGCGGTTCGCCGACCACCACTGAGCGCAGGCAGTCCAGGATCAGCAGCAGGCCCACCCCTCCGGCGTCCACCACATGGGCGTTGGTGAGGATGTCCAATTGGGATTCCGTGAGCGCCACCGCCTGCCGTGCGGCACAGACGGCGCCGTCAAGGGTGCGGACCAGGGCCACGTTGGAGTCGTCGCCGTTGAGGGTGGATTCCACGTCGGAGGCGCCGCGTGCCGCCGCCTCCAGCACCGAAAGGATGGTGCCCGGCATGGGTTCGCTCAACGCGCTCCAGGACCGCAGCTGGGCGCGGTGCAGGGCGGCGGCCAGCAGCGGGCCGTTCAGGCGCTGGGCACCGGCCAGGGGTTCGGCCATGGCGCTGAGGAACACCGAAAACAAGGTCCCGGAATTTCCCCGGGCCTGTTCCATGGCGGCACGCCCGGCCAGGGCCATGGAGGCGCCCACGTCCGCCGGCTCCGCGGCGGCCAGTGCCTGCGCGGCGGAACGCACCGTGAGGTAGAGGTTGGTTCCGGTGTCGGCGTCGGCCACCGGGTAGATGTTGATCGCGTTGAGCCGGTCGCTGTGGTTGGCCAATGTCCGTTCCGCCATCACGAGCCAACGCAGTATGACGGGGGCGGTTGCGGCAATCTTAGACTGCAAAATGATCCCATCCCACGGCGCCGTCCACGACGCTTTTGAAGTTCCGTCCATCGATGGACACGGCCGGGCGGCCGCCGCCTGCGGACAGTACCGAGCCTATCCCAATGAACCCGCAAGGCAGCACGGCATTTGCTGGGAATGTGGATAACAAGCCGTGGTCCTCCCCGCCCGTGAGGACCCATTGGAGGGGGTCAAGGCCAAGCGCCAGGCCGCATTCGGACAGATTTTCCGCTTCCCTTCCAAGAACGACGCCGTTAAGGTCCAGCCGGGTGCCGCTGGCCGCGGCAAGGCGCGCGGCGTCGCGCAGCAGGCCGTCGGAAATGTCCATCATGGCCGTGGCACCGGCCGCGGCCGCGGCGGGGCCGGCCTGCAGCGGCGGCTCCGGGCGGTTGAAAAGCCGCGCGGCCTTTTGCAGCGCCGGCGTTTGGCTGCCGGCCCCGATGCTGCTTTCCTGCAGCGCCCAGCCTGCGGCCGAATAGCCCAGGTTTCCACATACCGCGATGATGTCTCCGGGCCGTGCGCCGCTGCGCAGCAAAGGCTCGCGTCCTTCCAGGGATCCTGTCACTGCCACCGTCACGACTATTTCGGAGCCGCCGGAAAGGTCCCCGCCGGCCACCGAACATGATTCCGCACCCAGCGCAGCGATCGCGGCACCCAGGCCGTCGGCCAGCCTCTCAACCCAGCCAACCGGCGTCGTGCCCGGGAGGGTGAGGCTGACCACCATGGCGGTGGCCACGGCGCCCATGGCGTTGATGTCACTGAGGTTCTGGGCGGCCGCCTTCCAGCCGACGTCGAAGCCGGTGGTGGCGTAGCCGTTGGGCCAGGCGAGCCGGAAGTCCTTGTCCTGGACCTGGGTGTCGATGGAGATCACCGTGCGGCCGTCCGGTGCGGAGATGATGGCGGCGTCGTCGCCGGGTCCAAGCAGCGTGGACGTGCCGGCTGGCAGGCGCGGGAAAATGCGCGCCAGCAGCTCGGATTCGGAGAGTTGGTCCACGGTGAGGGTCATGGTTTAACCCTAGCGGCTGGGTGTGACAAGGATTGTCATCCTCAGGATGGATTTGCCGGACGGGCGCCGCCTGCTTGCGCCACGTGCGCCGGGCTGTGAGGATGTGGGGGATGACTGATGCGCAGCGGTACCTTCAGGCCTATGACAGCCAGCTCCGGACGGACGCGGAAACACCCAGCGCCCTGAACGTCACGGAGCTGGGGCCGTTGCGGCTGGTGACTTTCGCCGGCGGCCAGGGATTTATTACGTACCGGAACTTCGCCGGCGCCGGCCGCACGGAAATTGCGGCCCTGGTGGTGGACGCGCTGGCGCACTTTGTTGCGGACCCGTTCATCACGGAAGTCGAGTGGAAAACGCGCGGCCACGACAAGGCGCCGGGCCTGCACGAAGCACTGCTTGCCAACGGATTCACGCCCGGCGAGCCGGAATCCATCATGGTTGGGCCGCTTGCGGGGCTGTGCGCGGACGCCCCCGTGCCGGCCGGGGTGACGCTGCGCAAGGTTTCCGCGGAGGTGGATGTCCGGGCCATGAGCGCCATGGCCGACGAGGCATTTGGCGAGCCCGCCAGCACCCGGAGGGCAGATTCCCTCCTGGCCCGCCTGGCCCGCAACGACGGCATGGAATTGTGGGTGGCCGAGCTCGGCGGCCGGATGGTCAGCGCCGGCCGGCTGGAACCGGTGCCCGGGACGGATTTCGCCGGTGTCTGGGGCGGCTCAACGCTGGCGGAGTTCCGCGGCCGCGGCATCTACCGCGCGCTGACGGCGGCCCGGGCCCGGTCGGCGCTGGCCATGGGCAAAACGTTGGTCCACAGCGACTCGACGGAATTCTCCCGCCCCATCCTGGAACGCTCCGGGCTGGTCAAGGTGTCCACCACCACGCCGTATGAATGGACCCGCTGACGCGAAGGCCCTGACTCCGGGCGGCTGCCGGTGCCGAGCCGTGAAACGCCGACGGCGTGCCAGGCTGTCCGGGGCGTGTGAAGTTTCACACGCCGCCGCCAGCTTGGCACGCCGTCGGTGCAGGGGGTCTACTGCTCCTGCATGGGGATCCGGACGCCGCGTTCGGCGGCTACGTCAATGGCGCGCTCGTAGCCGGCGTCGGCGTGGCGGATCACGCCCATGCCGGGGTCGTTCGTGAGCAGGCGCTGGAGCTTCTCGGCCGCCAGCGCGGAGCCGTCGGCCACGGAGACCTGGCCGGCGTGGATGGAACGGCCGATTCCCACGCCGCCGCCGTGGTGGATCGACACCCAGGTGGCGCCGGATGCGGTGTTGAGCATGGCGTTGAGCAAGGGCCAGTCGGCGATGGCGTCGGAGCCGTCCTTCATGGCCTCGGTTTCGCGGTACGGGGAGGCGACGGAGCCTGAGTCGAGGTGGTCGCGGCCAATGACGATGGGCGCCTTCACTTTGCCGTCAGCAACGAGCTGGTTGAACAGCACGCCGGCCTTGGCGCGTTCGCCGTAGCCCAGCCAGCAGATGCGCGCCGGCAGGCCCTCGAACTCGACGTGCTCCGCTGCGGCGTCGAGCCAGCGGTGCAGGTGGGCGTTCTCGGGGAACAATTCCTTCAGCGCTTCGTCGGTGACGCGGATGTCCTCGGGATCGCCAGACAGGGCCACCCAGCGGAATGGGCCCAGGCCCTCGCAGAACAGGGGGCGGATGTAGGCCGGGACAAAGCCCGGGAACTCGAAGGCACGGTTGTAGCCGCCCTTGCGTGCCTCGTCGCGGATGGAGTTGCCGTAGTCAAACACCTCGGCGCCGGCGTCCTGGAATTCCACCATGGCCTGCACGTGGCGGGCCATCGCGTTCTGGGACTTCTTGGTGAAGCCCTCGGGATCGTTCTCGGCCTCGGCCGCCCATTCCTCCACGGAGTATTCGGTGGGCAGGTAGGAGAGGGGATCGTGGGCGCTGGTCTGGTCGGTGACGATGTCCACCGTGAACTCGCCCGCCTGGTGGCGCTTCAGGATGGCCGGGAACACGTCGGCGGCGTTGCCCACGACACCCACCGACAGCGGGGTCTTGTTGGCCTTGGCCTCGAGGACGCGGGCCAGGGCGGTGTCCAGGTCGGGGGCCAGCTCGTCCAGGTAGCGCTTGCCCACGCGGCGGTTGAGGCGCTCCTCCGAGACGTCCACAATGAGGCAGGCGCCGCCGTTGAGTGTGACGGCCAGCGGCTGGGCGCCGCCCATGCCGCCGCAGCCGCCGGTCAGGGTCAGGGTGCCCGCCAGGGTGCCGCCGAAGCGCTTCTCGCCAATGGCGGCGAAGGTCTCAAAGGTGCCCTGGAGGATGCCCTGGGTGCCGATGTAGATCCATGAGCCGGCCGTCATCTGGCCGTACATCATCAGGCCCTCGGCCTCCAGCTTGCGGAACTCCGGCCAGGTGGCCCAGTCCCCCACCAGGTTGGAGTTGGCCAGCAGCACGCGCGGTGCCCAGACGTTGGTGCGGAACACGCCCACGGGCTTGCCGGACTGCACCAGGAGGGTTTCGTCGTCGTCAAGCGTCTTCAGCGTGGCCACAATGGCGTCATATGCTTCCCAGGAACGGGCGGCGCGGCCCGTTCCGCCGTAGACAACCAGGTCCTCGGGCCGTTCGGCCACCTCGGGGTCCAGGTTGTTCATGAGCATGCGCATCGGCGCCTCGGTCTGCCACGACTTGGCCGTGAGTTCGGTGCCGCGGGCCGCGCGGATGGTGCGGGAGGGGTCATGCATCGTTGCCATGATGTGTTCCTTTAGTCAGCGATAGGGTTCGGTGGGATTTCCTTTAGTTCCATCCAACCCCCACAGACGCCGCATTCCTAGGTCCGCGGCAACCATGGTGTCTGTGATTCAAGACAATGGCCCCTCCGTTGATGCACGACGCCGGGATCCCTCCTTGGGCGGCCGGCAGTCGAAGGCGGAGCGGCACTGTTCAACCTCGCCGGGGTGGCGATGTCCCGTGCTACGGGCTTCTCAGTCACTGCGGCCGTGCTGTTTCACGGAGGCACCGTTACACGAACGCAGCGATCCCCGTGATGGCGCGCCCGGCCACGAGGGTGTTGATCTCGTAGGTGCCCTCGTAGGTGTAGATGGCCTCGGCGTCGCAGAAGATTTTCGCCATCTCGTAGTCCACCGACACGCCGTTGCCGCCCAGGATGGAGCGTCCCAGCGCCACGGTCTCGCGCATGCTCTTGGTCACGAATGCCTTGGCCAGCGCGGAGTGCTCGTTGCGCGTGGTCCCGGCGTCCTCCATCTGCGCCAGCCGCACCATCATGCCCATCGATGCCTGGGCGTTGGAGAGCATCGTGACGAGCTGCTCCTGGATCAGCTGGAAGCTGGCGATCGGCTTGCCGAACTGGTGGCGCTCCACCGCGTACTTGCGGGCCACGTCGAAGGCTGCCAGCTGCATGCCCACGGCCTGCCAGCCCACCGTGGCACGGGTGGTCTTGAGGACCTTGTTGGTGTCCCGGAAGCTGTTGGCCCCGGCCAGCTTGTTGAAGTGGGGCACCGCGACGTCCTTCAGGACTATGTCGGCGTTCTGGACCGCGCGCAGTGCGATCCGGTTCTCAATCAGGGTCGCCTTGAAGCCGGGCGTGGTGGTTTCCACCAGGAAGCCCTTGACCTGGCCATCCGCCACGTCCTTGGCCCAGACAATCACGTAGTCGGAGAATGTGGAATTGCCGATCCACCGCTTCTGGCCGTTAAGGACCCACGAATCACCGCGCCGCTCGGCGGTGGTCTGTGTTCCACCCGCCACGTCGGAGCCGGCCAGCGGCTCGGTAATGGCAAACACGCCGGTCTTGCGCAGCGCGTAGATGTCGGGGAGCCACGCAGCCTTCTGCTCCTCGGAGCCCAGCAGCTCGATGGAACCGGTGAACAGGCCGTCGTGGCCGCTGAAGAAGGTGCCGAAGGAGGCGTCAACACGGTGGATGGCGGCGGTGACCATGCCGGCCAACAGGTGCGAGTGTCCCTGACGGCGAACCGGGCTGATCATGTCCAGCTTGGCAACCTCCGGGATCAGGTGCTTGGGGAATTCGCTGCGGTTCCAGTAGTCGCGGGAGATGGGGCGCACATTGGCCTCCATCCAGTCGCGGATCTCGTTCAGGCGGGCCAGCTCGCCAGCGGGCAGCAGGCTTTCAAAGAAGAAGAAGTCGCCGTCAACATAGGGCAGCGCACGGGTTTCGCTCATGGGAGTGCTCCTTCGGAACAGAAAAGGGAGGGGAAGGGGTGTCCATCGAACATAGCCGCCGCGCGCCGGCAAAATGGACCGGGCGGCACCATTTGCCGCTTTGTCTGTGATCACAGACTAGATTAGTGGCCTGGATCACCGCGACTCGGCCCGCCGTGCTCAGATTGATGGATTAGCTTTTGCGCCACAAATTCCATCGGAGGAACCGCATGTCAAGGATTGAAACAGTAAAGAAGTCAGGGCCGGTGATAGAACGCCGCTCCATTGATTTCGTGCCGCACGGTGAGCGCCACGGCAAGCCGTTTGGCCAGTTCACGCTGTGGTTCGGCGCCAACATGCAAATCACGGCGATCGTTACCGGCGCCCTGGCCGTGATCTTTGGTTCGGACGCTTTCTGGGGCATCATCGGGCTGTTCATCGGCAACATCCTCGGCGGCACGGTCATGGCCCTGCACGCCGCGCAGGGACCCAAGCTCGGCATGCCGCAGATGATCTCCAGCCGGGCCCAGTTCGGCGTGTTCGGCGCAGTCATCCCGCTCGTCCTGGTCATCATCATGTACCTGGGCTTCGCGGCCACCGGCGCCGTTCTGGCCGGGCAGGCCGTGGGGCAGATCATCCCCACGGGCCACCCGGCCGTGGGCGTCATCATCTTCGGCGCCCTGACGGTGCTCGTGGCCACGCTGGGCTACAAGTACATCCACGCCCTTGGCCGCATCTCCACGATCGTGGGCATCCTCGGCTTCAGCTACCTGGCCGTCCAGCTGTTCCTTAAGCACGACGTCGTTGCCGTCCTGGGGGTGGGCGGCTTCGCCTTCCCCACGTTCCTCCTGGCGATCTCCCTCAGCGCCGGCTGGCAGCTGACGTACGGGCCTTACGTGGCGGACTACTCCCGTTACCTTCCGGCGAACACCCCGGCGGGCCGGACCTTCCTTTCCTGCTTCTCCGGCTCCGTGCTGGGCGCGCAGTGGTCCATGACGCTCGGCGCACTGTTTGCCGCGATCGCCATGCCCAAGGGCCACGAGTTCCTGGACGGGCAGGTGGCCTTTGTGGGCGAGCTGTCAGGCGGCGGCGCCATTGCCATCCTGCTGTACCTGGTCGTTGTGGTGGGCAAGCTTACCGTCAACACGCTTAACGCATACGGCGGCTACATGACCATCCTGACTTCTGTCAGCGCGTTCACCCGCCAGTTGCGGTTCGCCCCGTGGGTGCGCTTCGCCTACGTGATCGGCTTCATTGCCGTTTCCGTCATCATCGCCATTGCCGCCTCGGCGGACTTCATCTCCAACTTCAAGAACTTTGTGCTGCTGCTCCTGATGGTCTTCATCCCGTGGAGCTCCATCAACCTGGTCGACTTCTGGCTGGTGTCGAAGGAGAAGGTCGACGTCCCAGCGCTCTACGACCCCAAGGGCCGCTACGGTGCCTGGAATGTGCCGGCCCTGCTGACCTACCTGCTCGGCGCGGTCGTCCAGGTCCCATTCCTCGCACAGTCCATGTACACCGGGCCCATCACCCCGTTGCTGGGCGGCGCGGACATCTCGTGGCTGGTGGGCCTGGTGGTCACGGCCGTGGTCTACTACCCGGTTGCCCGGAAATTCCAGCGCCCTCCCGCGGAGATGGTCTACCCGATCGAGGAGACCGCGGCAGCCGAACCCGTCAATTCCCCGTCGGCATGATCTCGCAAACGGCGGCACGTCCGGTGGTCGAGCCTGTCGAGACCGAGGACCGCTAAACGCCGGAACCCCGTGCGCTCGTAGCCGTCCCCCGTCTATCCCAAGGCGGGCGGGACGGAGCAGCCCCGGTGGCGGGCGTCGTCCAACGAGTTCTTCCTTCCGCCGTCGGCCGCGGACCGTGCGTGGGACAGAGGTGGTGTTTGCTTGGCGGAGCCATAAGGCCTACCCCATCCTGATCCGACTGGCCGGCGCCAGCGACATCCAAGTCCCACTGGGTCCTGGACCGGGCGTGCCTGGAATTCGAGGACGACGCCGGCTCTTCCTCCCAGCGTTGCCTCGCCTTTCTGGCGGCGCACCCCAACCTGGTCATGTTGCGCACGTTTTCGAAGGCGTACGGGCTGGCCGGCCTGAAGGCCGGGGCCGGCACAGTCCACTCTGTGCCGGCCCCGGCATTTTGTGCACCCGCGGTTGGCGCCGAGACGTGTTCCCTGGCCCGCGAGGCCACCTTGCCAGACCGTTCCGTGTTCGCCAGCACGGGGAAGGACAGATGGCCGCAGCAAATCCTCAATGCCGCGGAGTCGTCTTCGGCTCCGGCAACTTTCATGGAGGGAATCCTCCGTGGCCAGGGTCGCGGCCGGGCTGCCGCTGCGGGTGGTGTAATCGCCACACTACCTACCGGCCGCGGGCCAATGACGGCATGTCACGCATCTGCCGCGGAACCTGCCGATGACATACACAAACCATGTGCACCAGAGGCCCTACGCGCTCGGCCGCAGCCTCCGGGAAATCTCCGCAGCACAGCGCTTGACCTCGGGCAGCCACTGACTGGCGAGGTCCTCCAGCTGCACGGTGCGCTCCGGCACCGTGCCTTCCGCGGCATGGCGAGCGGCCGCCGCCGTGGACAGCGTCGGCCGGTTGGCCACAGTCAGCGTCACGCTGGCTAACGCGTAGCCGCTGCGGTCCAGCACGGGCACGGCCAGGCTCGAAAAGCCGTCCGTCACCTCGTCCTGCTCCCACGAAAATCCCCGCTCGCGGATGCGGGCCAGCAGCTCGTTCAGCGCCTCCACCGAATGGACCCCGTTCTCGTACCGCGTGGGGAACGCCTCCGGCCCCGGGTAGAGCGCCGCCAGCTGTGCCGCGGACATGGACGCCAGCATTGCCCGTCCGCTGGCGGTGAGGTGCGCAGGGAGGCGCACTCCGGCATCGGTCACCAGTTCGCTTTGGCGCTTGGCACGCTCCTCGATCACATAGATAACCTCGCGTCCGTGCATGACGGCCAGGTGCGCAGTGCGCCTGGTGCGGGCCACCAGCTGCGCAATCGGGAAGCGGGCGATGCGCTGCAGCGGCGCCTGCCGCGAGTAGCCCGAGCCCAGCTCGTGGGCGGTCACGCCCAGCGCGTACTTGCGCTCCTCCGGCAGGTGAACCACGAAGCCGTCTTCCACCAGCGCCGCCAGCAGGTGGTAGGTGGTGGAACGGGGCAGGTCCACGTCGCGCGCAATGGCGGCTGCGCCCACCGGGCCGGCCTGGGCGGCCACGTAGCGCAGCACGGACAGCACGTTCTTGGCGGCCGGGACCTGCGCCGGCAGCTGGGGCGAGTTCATCACACCATGCTACAGCGCCGTTTGTCTGTGATCACAGATACATCACGTGGACGTGAAGTGCCGCGACCCCTGTTTCGGTGGTCGGATAGTGGGTAAGCCCTCC
>NZ_JAJLOZ010000098.1:0-13437 GCF_025548615.1 Arthrobacter sp. A2-55
CGCTGCATTCCGCCAAATCCAGACTTCAACGACGGCCAACTTGCCGAGAAGGCCATGTGGGAGCTGCTGAGGGCGGCTTTGCCCGATGACGTAGTGCTGGCCCATTCGGTGCAAGTCCGCTCCGGCAGGGCCGAACATGAAATCGACATCCTGGTCCTCTGGCCCGGCGTTGGCCTCGCTGCCATCGAGGTCAAGGGTGGGCTTGTCACCAATGAGCACGGACAGTGGTATCAATCCGGCGGCCCTGACGGCAAACACAAGCTCAAGGACCCGATCGCCCAATCACAGGGGTCGATGCACGCGTTAAAGGAGTGGCTCCAGGACCAGCTCGGCTCCCTCCTGACCAGCCGATTCGCCTACATGGCCGCGTTCCCATACTCCAATGTCCCGGCGGAGTGGGTCCGCTCAGGCAATCCCCGCGCCCTCATCCTTGACCAGGACGACTGCAAGAACCCGTCCGAGCTGATCCGCCGCGCAATTGAAACCGAAGGCGGCGGCTCCGGACCTTTGGCGGCGTCGTTCTTGGAAAGAATTGTCCCCAAGCTGGTGGGAAGCTTGGACCAGCCCGACACCAGCGGGGCGGGCCAGGCCGAGGTCGAGGACGCCCAGGACCAGCTGACGGAGCGCCAGTCCGTGCTGCTGTCGGCCACCAGGTCGCTCACCAGGATCAAGTTCTCCGGCGGCGCGGGCAGCGGTAAGACATGGCTTGCGCTCCAGAAGGCCAGGCAGCTATGCAAGGACGGCAAGCGGGTGGGCCTGTTTTGCTACAACAAGGGGCTGGGACTGTACTTCCGCAACCAAGTATCGGGGTGGAGGAGTGCCAAGCCGGCCTTCACCGGCGAGTTCCATGAATACGTGCTCTGGCTCGGGGTGCCCGAAGGTGTGGGACAGGACTACTTCGACAAAGAAATGCCGCGGCTGTTGAAGGAGCTGGCCGAGGGGCTTCCCAGCGGTGAAAAATTCGATGCCGTGATTGTCGACGAGGGGCAGGACTTCGCTCCGCTGTGGTGGAGTGCGCTGCGGGCATGCCTGAAGGATCCCGCGACCGGGGAAATGTACGCCTTCATGGATGACCACCAAGATGTTTACAACCGTTTTGATGGCGAGTCTGCGATCACGGACCTGGTGCCAATCCACATTGACGACAATCTGCGCAATACCCGGAAAATAGCCGACACCTTCAAGGGATTCGCCGGAGACAAGTTCACGCCACGCGGAAGTACCGGGCTGCCCGTTCGGCGAGTTGAATGTTCGACGGAGGACGCCCTGGACGTGGCCGGCGACTGCGTGGACGCGCTCATTGATGACGGCTGGGCGAATAACCAGATCGCTCTGCTGACGACCAAGTCGCGGCACCCGATCCACCAGGAGTTCTACGATGCCGGCTCCATCGATGAATATTGGCGAGAATTTCACGCCAACGAAGCCGAGTTCTATGGCCACGTGCTGGGGTTCAAGGGCTTGGAAAGGTCCGTGGTGATCCTCTGCGTCAACGGCTTCAAGGACATGTCACGCGCCGCCGAGCTGCTCTATGTGGGGCTCTCGCGCGCCAGGTGCCTGCTGGTGGTGGTCGGCGACTCTGAGCTGTTGCGGGAAGCGGGCGGAAACCAGCTGGACTTGGCTTTGCGGCGTACGCAGCAGTGGGCTCCGGCGGTTCGGTAGTGGGATCAATGGCAGGCTCTGTAACGCCAATTGCAAACAGACAGGACTAGACAGTGGCCACTCCCCACGTATTCGTCACCATGGGAAATCTGCTCAACTTCAAGTGCGACGCCTGGCTGCTGCCGACTGATGCGCAGTTGCAGGTTGACACCATTTGGACAGAGGCGCTTCCCGAACTTGTATCACCAATTGCAGCCACGGACCCTGGTCCATTTGCCCGCGAAGACGAGCTGGCGGTGCCGCTCAGCAAGTGGCCTGCTGACGAGCCGCTGCCCGTCCTGACGGCCGTCCCCCTCAAAGGCGTCAAGTCCGCCGAAGATTTGCGGCCCCGTTTTCGTGCATTCTTGAATGCCGCTGCGGCGGCCATGCAACACCGCCCCTCAAGCCGGCCGCTCCCCTTGCTTGGAGTGCCATTCTTCGGCACCGGGCATGGTGCCGGTGGAATATATCGTGGCGACATTTTGCGAGTACTGCTGGATGAGGCCAATGAGGGATCAACCGAACTTGGCGTGGATATCGCCTTTGTTTTTCAGGATCCGGCAGCCTATTCCCTGGCCCAGCAGCAGCGCAGGGGAAATGCCGCTGGGTCGTGGTCTGGCCTGAGCGACCGGTTGCAGAACCATGCTGCCCAACTGGCGAAGGGGGCTTCACGGGGCCGGATCGTACCGTTCATGGGTTCCGGCGTCAGCGTGAGCGCGGGCGCGCCAGATTGGCAGGGGCTGCTGGAAATAATTCGAGATACGGCAAACCTGTCGGCAGAGCTGGGTCCGTCTCTGGAGAAATTGCCCGAGCTTGACCAAGCTGGGATCATGAAGTCCCTCTACGAATCCAAACCCGGCAACAAGGTTCCATTCGGCAAACTGGTTGCCGATGCGGTGGATGTAAAGCGTTACGGATTGGCGCCCGCCCTGCTGTCCGGCCTGGCCTCGGATGCTGCCATCACTCTGAACTACGACCGGTTGTTTGAAATGGCTTCCGAGGACGCAGGCACGCCGCGCACGGTGATCCCCGACGATATCTCCGCCGATAGCGGCCGCTGGCTGCTCAAACTCCATGGATCCGTGGTCAACCCCGAATCAATTGTCCTGACGAGGGACGACTACCTGGGATACAACACCAACCGCGAAGCATTGTCATCCATGGTCAAGGCCCACCTCTTGACCCATCATTTGCTGTTTGTTGGATTCGGGCTCAAAGACCCCCACTTTCACGAGATCATTTTTGCTGTCCGGAGGGCCATACCCGCCGGACAACAGGCCGGATTCGGCACCGTCCTCACGCTGTTGGAGGACGAACTGCAGAATACGATTTGGAAGGACCAGCTGGAAATCGTTCCCATGGCTGAGCCGGATGAGGAATCGACGGAAGAGGATGCTGCAAGGCGACTGGAGATCTTCTTGGACATGCTTTCCGCCCTGGCGTCCGACTCACATTCGTTCTTTTTGGCGCCCCATTACTCGGGTGGAATGACGGACGACGAATTGGAGCTCCGGCACCAGTTGCTGGAGCTGGCCAATTCCCAGCAAGCCAAGAAGGGTTCATCATCATGGCGGGTCCTTGAAAAGTCACTGATAACCATGGGTTGGCACCCGGGAATTCAGTACTCTGACTGAACCTCAAACAGAGCCGCTGGGCGCCCCTTTGTGCCGTCCGACAATTCGCCGGTTGCCCGCAGCTTAGGCTCCATTGTGCGGCGGAACGTGTCCCGCTGCAGCGGCTCCCCGAGAACCGCTTCGTGGACTTCCCTCAGCTCCTTGAGCGTAAATGCGCCGACGATGAGGTGACCCGGATCCGGGGATATCCGGTACTGTCCGCGGACGTGCTCCACGGCGTGGGCGATGATTTGGGCGTGGTCATACGGGAGCTTGTCCTCCTGGGTCTCGACAAGCTCGACCACCGGGGCAAGCTCGAGCACCGGGACGAGCTCGGCCACCGGGACAAGCTTGGTGTCGACCAGCCGGGTCTCGACAAGCTCGACCGCCGGGACAACGTCAACATGGGCAACTGACAGCACCCAGCCGCGTTCATCCCGGCCAGGATCGTCAAAAACGTGGAGTTGCTGCGGCGCCCGGCCAGTAACCCCAGCCTTCTCACGCAAGGAGCGCAGTACGGCATCAGCCAGCCGCTCCCCCGGATGGACAAAAGTACCCGGCAGGGCCCACCCTGCGCTGCTCCCGGCCCCGCTCCCGGGGCGACGGACCAGCAAGACCTTCAGACCGCCGTCGTGCACGGTCAACAAGGCGGTGTCCACCGCGACCGACGGGCGGGGATAGTCCAGCAGGTTTTTGCCTGACGCGTCCACAGGCAGTTCACGCGATGAAGTCATGGATACATTTTGCGCAGACTTGCGCAAATCATGCAACATGACCTACATTTGATTTAACGCAGAAATGCTCAAAGTCTCGATCGTCGAAAGGCAACACCATGCACTTCACACCCGCACAGCTTGACCGGGCTGCCGGCGTCCTGGTCGCGACAGCGGCCGGCGACGCCCTGGGCGCAGGGTACGAGTTCGGCCCCGCACTTTCCCCTTCAACAGCCGTGACCATGAAGGGCGGCGGCCCCTTCGGCTTTGCGCCCGCAGAATGGACGGACGACACCTCTATGGCCATCACCATCGCCACGTCCGTCCTCGACGCGTTCGACGCCGGACACCCTGCCGGAGGGGAACTTGCACTGTCGACCATGGTCACCGGCTGGCAGCGGTGGGCCGCAGAATCCAAGGACGTGGGCGCGCAGACCAGCTCGGTGCTGCGGCGCACCGCCCGCCTGGTGGCGGCTGGCCAAGTCTCCTACGTGGCAGCATTCAAGGCCTCCGAGGCGCATCACGATGCTCACGGACAGTCGGCCGGAAACGGCTCCCTGATGAGAACAGCGCCCCTTGCCCTGGCGTACCTGCGTCCGGGCAACGAACTGGCACTGACCCGGGCCACAGGGCAGGTCAGCCGCCTCACGCACCACGAAGCCGATGCGTCCGATGCCTGCCAGCTGTGGACGGCTGCCATTCGCCATGCCGTCCTGACAGGTGAGTTGGACGTGCGGGTGGGACTGCCGCTAATCGGCAGCGACCGTGCCGGACTTTGGCGCGAACGGATCATTGCCGCCGAGACGTCACAGCCGCGGGACTTCACAAAGAACGGCTGGGTGGTTCAGGCATTCCAGGGTGCGTGGTCGGCCATTTTCCACGCAGTGGCAGCGTCAGGGTCAGTGGGTCCGGAGGCACTCCGCCTAGCCCTGGAGAATGCCGTCCGCGGCGGAAACGATACCGACACGGTGGCAGCAATTTCAGGAGGCCTGATCGGGGGTGCCGCCGGTTACTCCTCCATTCCGGCCGAGTGGCGGCGGCAGCTGCACGGCTGGGGTGCCACGGGCGAACGGGACCTGGTGAAGCTGTCCCTGGAACTGGTGGCAGGCGGACGCCGGCCTGGAACCTGGCCGCGCATTCCGGTGGTGGACTACCGGCAGTGGCGCGGAATTGGCACTGTTGTGCAACATCCCGACGACCCCGGCGTCTGGATTGGCGGCGCCGCCCAGCTCCCATTCCTTGGCTCACATGAGGCAGCCGCCCACGGCCTGCCCGCAGCGCTCGGCGAGGTGTCCGCCGTCGTCAGCCTGTGCCGGGTTGGGGAGGATCAGACACCGCATATCGCCGCCGAAAATCACCTGGTGTTCTGGCTGGTGGACAGCAACGAGGCCGCTGACAATGCCCATTTGGGTTTTGTGCTGGCGGATGCGGCGAAGGCCGTGGCGCAATTCCGGGCTGAGGGACGCACCGTTTATCTACATTGCGTGCAGGCGGAGAGCCGGACACCGACCGTCGCGGCCATGTACGGGGCCCTGCTGGGCGGCACGGCCATGGAGTCGCTGCGGCGCATTGGCCGGGTGCTGCCCAACAGCCACCCGAATTCGGCGTTCATGGAGGTGCTGAGGCGCACGGTTGGGCCCCGCCCTGAAGATCGCGCCACGGCCATGGACAGAACGGCATGCCCGCATTGCGGAGGCAGCCGCCGGGACATCCTAGTTGCGCGAAACTACTTGTGTGACTCATGCCGGGGCAGGGCGACGGATGTGATGGGCCAGCACGTTACGCTTTTCAACGAGTTTCATACGGAAGGTGCAACCATCTCTCCGATCGGAGTTGCAGCCAATCACGAAGACGGTTCCCGCTGCGCGGAGGTAACTGAGCGGGCCAGGGCGTACGTTGACGGCACCGCATTCCGTGTGGTCGAGGGACGGTTCGGCGGGGCATTCCTGCTGCCCTTGGCATCTCCGGAGCCGAATGCTGACGAGGTGGCTCCCGGAACCGAGGACCTGGACAATTATTGGGACCGGGCGGCAGGCTCACTTGCGGACGAGATCCAGTGGCTCAAGGACGGGGATTTCCTCACAGTCGACTACGGCACGGAGAACCCGGAGCTGGTGGTGTACGGACAGCTTTCCATTGAGGACGACGGTTTCCACTGCGAGGTGGTCTCCAACGCCTTCATGCCCGCCGACGACTGGCCGCTCGATTCGGCCTACCTGGTGGCTGCCGGCTGGACGCCGCCCGGCGACGAGAACCCGAACTGGCACCGGGTCCAGTCGGGTGCGGCCGCAACGGCCGCGCTTATCTTGGCCGGCTTGCGATACGGGCGCGGTTGCCGTGATCCGCGGAGGCTGGGCTGGGAGCCGGCAACGTTTCCGGACGGGGTCGATGAGGACTGAACAACACGGAACACCTAGTGTTGGGTGCCGGCCCTGCGGAAGCCCGGCGGGCCGACGGCGGCAGGTGGGTGACCGCCGTCGTGCCTGTCCGGCTGTTACAGGTTCAGGGCCGCTTTCACCTTTGCCTCAAGTTCCTCCACCGTCGCGCTGCGCGCAACCAATGAATGCATCAGGCCAACCGGCAGGCGCTGGGACTCGTCCTCGAGCCAACAGTCCTTGCCCTGGTCCGCGTAGCCGTCCGGCACCGTAAAGGTGGGGACGTCCGTGCGCGGCTGCTCGGAAAGGACGCCGTCAAAAGTGGGGGCCACGGCCACCCTGTCGCCCAGGCCGGCCGCTGCAGGGTCAACACCACACCACTTCAACACCGTGGCCGCCATGGAGGTGTGGTCGTACTTCAGCGTGGGACTCGGTGAACGGAACACGGTGCCGGCCGGGATCCACGGTGAAATCAGCAAGGTGGGAACCCGCACCCCGTAGCGGTCAAAGGCAAAGCCGTCAGGACCGCGCTGGCTGTCGGGAGGGACCGCGCCCCATCCCGGGTCCACGTGGTCATAGGTGCCGCCGTGCTCGTCAAAGGTGATGACAAGCAACGTGCGCTGCCAGGCGTCGGCATCGGCGATCAAGGCCTCATAGACGTTGTTGACGAACACCTCGCCGGGCCCCACCCAGGTGGGCGGGTGGTAGTCGTTGCCCTGCGCCCCGTAGGTTTTGCCGAACAGCTTGCCGCACAGGAACCCTGAGCCGTCAAGCTTGCCCAGGCCGTAGCCCCACTTCGGCTCAAGATAGGTGAATCGCGGGAGGGATCCGCTGCGCGCCTTGCTGTAGAACGTGTCGATGGACGCGATTTCCCCGTCCTTGAGGGCGTCTGTGCAGCCAGGGAAGGTGTACTGGGTGTAGCACTGCCCGTCCTGCCAGGTGTCGTGGTAGTAGATGCCCCAGGATGTGCCGGCGGGCAGGGCGTTCCAGATGGTGCGGGTGTTGAACTGCTCGACGGCGTCCCACGTGTTGTTGACCCGGCCCAGGGATGTCCCACACAGGGAATAGGCCCGGTTCGGGTTCGTTTGGGTTGGCACGGAGGAGTGCCACGCGTCGCTCACCCCATAGGCCTTGGCCAGGCCGTTGAGGATTGGCAGCTGTTCCGGAGTGTATGCCTCCATGATCTGGCCCAGCTGCTCCCACTTTTCGTAGAACGCGCCGTAGTCGTAGGCCACCCCGGCCATGGGCGCCGGGGTGCCGCTTGGCGGATTGGTCTTTACGGAGTGGCCGGGTGAGCCGAACAGCTGCTGGTTGACGTGGGCGTACTCTTCACCGGGGTCATAGCCGGGGACACGCATCGGTTGCGGCGGGACGCCGGCGTAGCCCGTTTCCCCCTTGGTCCCATAGCTGGCAGGGATGGTGCGGTCATCGTACTTGTTGGAGTATTCGCCTGTCTGCAGGCCCTGGTAGGTGGGCGTAGTGTCCGCACCATAGAAATGCTGGGGCTGTTCGTCCCTGTAGAGCCAGCCCAAGACACTGTCGAGCGACCGGTTTTCCAGCATCAAGACCACCACGTGGTCGATTTTCTCTTTCACTGCGTTCCCCTCCGAAGCAAACCACTGTGCTGCGGCCGCGTCGCGGGAACCAGCAGGGCCGGGGTCTGGTTAATGAGGCCCCGGCCCGGCATGCTGCACGGTCACAGCAGGTCAATTCCACTGAATGTGACATTCAATGAGGTATTACTGTCCGGTATTAATACCAGGCATTAGGCAAAAACTGTTGTCCTTGGAAATTGTTTTTAGCGAAATGCAACCGTCAACGGCGTGTATCCACTTCCGGAATTTGCATAGACGTAGCCGTTCTCCGATGACCAGAAGGACAGCTGTGCATTGGTGTAAAGCGAGGTCAGGACATTTCCGCTCAGGGTCCATCCCCGGGCGTTCATCCAGTTGTAGAAACCGACGTAGTGGCTGTTGTCGCTGACCGAAAGGTAGCGTGAAGTGGAGTTGGCGTTCCGGTAGTACAGAACGTTCTTCCACACGTAGGGCTCGATGGACACGGCCGCCTCCTGGGCTGCAACCACGCACCACTCGCCGCTGTTTTCGCCCAGCCAGCCGATGGACGCCCCGTTCGCAAACAGCTCCATTTTTTGGGACGTTCCGGCAGACGCCAAGGCTTCCGGAGCGGCTGACGATTCTTCCGAAGCGGCTTCAAACTGATCGGCGAAGGATCCGGATACAACTTCAGGTTCTGAAATAGACATACTTGTCTCCAATTCTTATAAAGAAACGGTGAGAGACTTCCCCATGATTAATACACTGCCGGTTCAAAACCGCAGACTCAATGCTGAGTTTTTGAAGGGCATACTTTGATATTGCCACTACATTCACGGAGCGTCAAGGGAGCGGCCGGCGGCCTTAAAATTGAGATAAAACTACTGATCGGTAGAAATACAAAGTGCGACTATTTGACAAACATTTGGCGACGTCCCTTGGCGCGTCCGGTTGTGGATGGGCAGCCTCCGGGCATCGTTTGGCCCGAATGTCCGACCCCTCCCCTATGATCGGGGCATGAACACTGGAAAAGCGGTGTGCGCCCATTGCGGCAGGGTCAGCACGGACATCCTGGTGCCGCTGAACTACCTGTGCATCTGGTGCGCGGCCCGGGTCACCGATGTGCTGGACAGGTACGTGAGACTGTCCGACGCCTCAGGGACAGCCAGCGAGTACAGCCCGGCCGCGGTACTGGGTGCCACGCACGACGACGGCACCGCGTGCCAGGAGGTAATGGACCGACGCAGGGTCTACGTGGACGGCATCGCCTACGAAGCACTGGGCGGAACCGACGGGACCAACCTGGCGCGGATGCTGGAAGTGGTGGAGCCGCCGGCCTGGCAAACGGCACCGGGCCACGGCGAGGAGGAACTGCTCTGGCAGGGCACAGCCACGTTCCTGGCCCGGCAGCTGCGGATGCTCACCAGCTCCGACTACTTTCTGGTGGACTACGACGGCGGCGAACCCGAGCCCGCGGCCTACGCCTGCATCGCCCTTGTCGGCACGCAATTCAGCTGCCACCTCCGGCCCGAAGTCACGGCTCCTGGCTTTGGCCGACCCCAGGATTCGGAGTTCCTGCTGGCCCGCGGCTGGCAGCCCCCAACCGGGGCGATGCCCAATTGGCACCAGGGATTCGCCACAGGGCTGGAAGCCGTGCAGCACGTCCTCGAGGGACTGCGCCGGGCACTTGGCTGCACCGAGCACAAGCGGCTGTCGTGGCGGTTTGAGGAATACGAGTAAAGGATGCCGAAACGGTCATCCGACCCCGATCTAACGGCCGCAAATGTCCGTTTCGGCATCCGGGGCCGGGGGCGCGCACCCGCCGGCCCGCCGCCGTCGTGCTTAACGCTGCATGATCTTCGCCAGGGCAGGCAGCTGGGCCGGGTCCTCCAGGGCGGAGCCCACGGCAACCACGCTGGCGCCGCCGGCCAGGAACGTGGCGGCGTTTGCCGAATCCATGCCGCCCGTGGCCACAAAGCGGGCCTGCGGGAACGGGCCGGACATGGCCTTGAACCAGCCGGCGCCCAGCAGGGACGCGGGGAACGCCTTCATCCAGGTCAGCCCGGCGGACAGGGCCAGCTGCACCTCCGACGCCGTGGCCACGCCCGGCAGCGTGGGCATGCCAGCCTCGGTGGACGCCGCCACCACGGCCAGGTCCAGGCCCGGGCTGACGGTGAACGCGGCGCCGGCCTCGGCCGACTGCTCCACATGCTTGAGCGAAACCACGGTCCCGGCGCCCACCAGCAGCCCGCGGGACTTGCCGGCGGCGGCAACCGCGCGCAGGGCGCGGAGGTCCTCCTCGGTCTGGACGGGGATCTCCACCAGGCCGATCCCCAGGCTCCAGGCCTGTTCGGCGAGCGCCAGGCTCTTTTCCTCGCCCATTCCGCGCAGGATGGCCATGAGCGGCTGGCCGGTGAAAAGTTCGGTGAATTCGTGGTTCGTGGGCATGCGGGGTCCTTTCGGTGGAACTGCGGATCAGGGGTGGGGGACGTCGCTGGTGGACAGGAGCACCAGGGAGGCTTGGCGGTGGCCGGCCCGGAGCTTTTCCTCGGAATCCAGCCCGTTCAGGTGCGCGGAGAGGTAGCCGGCGGCAAAGGCGTCACCCGCGCCCACGGCCTCAACCACCTCGGTGGGAATGGCCGGGACAAAGCAGCTGGTGCCGCCGTGAAATTCGGTGGCGCCGACGTCGCCGTCCTTGACCACCAGCACCGCGGGCTCCGGCAGCAGGGCGCGCACTTCCTCCGGAGTGGCGGTCCCCCACAACACCTGCGCCTCATCCAGGCCCACAAAAACAATGTCCGCCAGGGCGGCAAGCTCCCTGAGCTCGGCGCCGGCATCCCGCCCGCCCCACAGCGCCGCGCGGTGGTTGACGTCAAAGCTGAGCGACGCCGGCGAATCCGCCACGCGCTCCATCACGCTGCGGACCAGGGCGTTGCAGCTGGCTGACAGTGCGGGTGTGATCCCCGAGACATGCACGACGGCGGCCTGCTCAAGGGGGATTTCCGCCACGGTTTCCGGTCCCATGTGGGAGGCTGCGGACCCTGCCCTGTAGTACAGCACGCCGCGTCCGGGATCCTTGAAGTACACGCCCGTCGGCGCCGAGGGATGGGTCAGCGCCCAGCGCGTGTCCACGCCGCTGCCGCCGACCTGGGCGGCCAGGCGCCGGCCCAGGGCGTCGTCGCCCAGCTGGCTGGCCCACGCCGCCGAATGCCCCAGGCGGGCAAGGTGCATGGCCACATTGGACTCGGCTCCGCCGGCGGCCAGGTGGAAATCGGCGGCCGACTCCAGCGGCTCGGCCGAGGCGGGCGTGACCAGGACCATGGTTTCGCCAATGGCGATGAGTTCGGGGATTGCGTTGTTTCGCATGGAACTACTATCAGGCAGTTGTGCGTAAATTGCAACACTGTTGCATATATTGCACACTAACCAAACAGGCCCCTGCTTGCCGCCGCCCCCCGGCGGCGGGTAGATTTTCTCTTGACGCAACACATTGTGCGAAAAATGCACACGATTTAACGGTCAGGAATCCCTATGCACATCCCAACACTGGCAGCCATTGCCGACATCAAGCTGTCCGCCACAGACAAGGGGCTCCCCGCCCGGGCCGGCGGGATGACCATCCGTGACTTCCTGGCCAGCCAGCCCACGCTGGACGAGTTCTGGACTCCCCTGCTGGTCCTGGACCGCGAAAACCTCAGCCGCAATATTGGCGCCTTGGCCAGCTGGTGTGCCAACGTCGGCTTTGAGCTGATGCCCCACGGGAAGACCAGCATGTCCCCGCAGCTGTGGGCGGAGCAGCTGGCCGCCGGTGCCACCGGCATCACCCTGGCCACCATGGGGCAGGTCCGGGTTGCCCGGGAATTCGGCTTTGACTCGATCCTGCTGGCCAATGAGCTCACCGACCCCCTGGCCGTGCAGTACATTGCCGGGGAGCTGAACAACTCCGGGCTCGAGTTCCTGTGCTGGGTGGACTCCGTGGAAGGCGTTGCCGCCCTGGAGCAGGCGCTGGAAGGCATTGAGCTGCGCCGGCCCATCAACGTGTGCGTGGAGCTGGGCGCGGCCCACGGCCGGACCGGGGCCCGCTCGGTGGCGGAGGGCGTGGCCATCGGGCGCCGCCTGGCCGCGGCACCCAAGGTGAGGCTGGCCGGCGTCGGCGGTTATGAAGGGGCGCTGGCGCATGACCGGTCCCCTGCGGAGCTGGCCGCCGTCCGCGCCTTCCTGCGCGCGCAGCTGGAACTGCACGCCGCGCTCAAGGAATTTTACGATTCGGAGCCGGCCATCGTGACGGTGGGCGGCAGCGCCTACTTTGACCTGGTGGCGGAGGAGTTTGCGGAGGCGATGGCTGCGGACCGGCGCACGCGCTGGGTGCTGCGGTCCGGCTCCTATGTCACGCACGACGACGGCTACTACCGGGAGGTGTCGCCGCTCGCGGACACGGGTGCCGGCGCGGACCCCGGGACCCTGCGTGCCGCGATGCATGGGATGGCGCGCGTGCTCTCCAACCCGGAGCCGGGGCTTGCCCTGCTCGACGGCGGCAAGCGCGACTTCGCGCACGACTGGGGCCTGCCGATTCCCATGGGCCGGGCCGCCGGGCTGGGCCAGGCCATGGAGCCGCTGGCCGGGGCAAAGGTCACGGCCGTGAACGACCAGCACGCGTTTGTGGAATTTGACCCCGCCACGGCGCTTCCCGTGGGCAGCGTGGTCCAGCTGGGCCTCTCCCACCCCTGCACCGCCTTCGACAAGTGGCGGTTCATTCCGGTGGTGGAACAGCCAGGCTCAAACCGCGTTGTCGACCTTTTGCCCACGTATTTCTAGCTGTATTCCTAGCCGAACTTCGAGCCGAAAGCCCCCATGTCCCAGAGTGTCCGGCGTGCAGCCCGCATCATCGACTCGATAGCCGAGGAGCCCAAGACCGTCATGGAACTGGCGGAGGCGTTCTCGCTGCACCGGTCCACCATGTTCCGGGAGCTGCAGGCCCTGGAGGAGGTGGGCTACGTGCGCCGGCGCAGGAACGGCACGTACTCGCTGGGGCTGCACCTGATCTCCCTTTCCCGCAACGCCTTCGACAACCTGGACCTGCGCGAGGCCGCCCACGACCACATCCGCAAGCTCCACCGGACCGTGGGAAACACCATCCACCTGGCGGCGCTGATGGAGCACAGCATTGTGTACGTGGACAAGGTGGAGGACGCCAGCGGGGTGCGCATGTATTCGCGGATCGGCGCCGCCGTCCTGCCGCATTGCAGTGGGGTGGGCAAGGCCATCCTGGCGAATGTTGATGTGGCGGAGCGGGACGCCATTCTGGGCGAGACGGCTTGGGAAAAGTTCACCGACAAGACCATCCTCACCCGGGGCGCCCTGGACGTGGAGCTGGCCGCGATCGGGCGGCAGGGCTGGGCGGCCGACGACGGCGAATTTGAGGACTTCGTCAACTGCGTGGCCGTGCCCATCCACAGCTCCGCTGGCGTGGTGGGCGCCATGTCGCTGACGGCCATCCGCATGGTGGCGGACCTGGAGCAGCTCAAGACGAGGATTCCGCTAA
>NZ_JAJLOZ010000099.1:0-13378 GCF_025548615.1 Arthrobacter sp. A2-55
GTTCTTTGTGGCCGTGGAATTTTCCCTCGTGGCCCTGGATCAGGCGTCGGTGCAACGCGCCGTGGACGACGGCGACAAAGCTGCTGAACCGCTGTTGCACTGCCTCAAGTCCCTGTCCACGCAGCTGTCCAGTTGCCAGCTGGGCATTACGCTGACCACCCTCCTGACCGGCTTCCTGATGGAACCGTCCCTGGGTGCACTGCTCGCCGGTCCTTTGGACGCCCTGGGCGTGCCCCCCGCTGCGGCTGCCACGGCGGCCCTCATCACCGCCATGGCGGTGGCCACCCTGCTCTCCATGCTCATTGGGGAACTGGTGCCCAAGAACATGGCCATCGCCAAGGCGTTCGAGGTTGGCAAGGCCGTGGCCCGCCCGCAGCTTGTCTTCACCGCCATCTTCAAGCCTGCCATCCTGGTCCTCAACGGCGTTGCGAACAAGGTCCTGAACCTGTTCGGCATGGAAGCGAAGGAAGAAATCTCCGGGGCGCGCTCGCCCGCCGAACTCGCATCCCTGGTGCGCCGTTCCGCCGCCATGGGCACCCTTGATGAGGGCACGGCGCGGTTTGTGGCGCGCACGCTGAGCTTCGGCGAACGCACCGCGGCCGACGTCATGACGCCGCGCATGCGCGTGGAAACCATCGAGTCCGAACAATCCGTGGCGGACATCATCGACGCCGCCCGGCGCACCGGGTACTCGCGCTTTCCCGTGATCGGCGATTCGCCTGACAACATCCTGGGCGTGGTCCACCTGAAAAAGGCCGTCTCCATTCCCTTTCGGAAGCGCGCCGCCATTGAGGCCGGCGCCATCATGACTGACGTGCTGCGCGTCCCCGAAACAGTGCACCTGGACGCTCTGATCCTCGAACTCCGCGAGGGGAACCTGCAGATGGCCGTGGTCCAGGACGAATACGGCGGTACGGCAGGTGTGGCCACGCTGGAAGACCTCGTGGAGGAAATTGTGGGTGAGGTTTCCGACGAGCACGACCGCACCAAGCCCGGCATCCTGCAGGCCGCCAGCGGCGACTGGTATTTCCCGGGCCTCATGCGCCCCGACGAGGTCACCGAACGCATCGGCCCGCTCAACGTCCCCGACGAGGCCGCCTACGAAACCGTGGGTGGGTTCATGATGGCCGAGCTGGGCCGGATCGCCCGCCTCGGCGACACGGTCCCGGTGGAAGGCGGCACCCTGGTGGTTGACCGGCTGGAGCGGCGCCGCATAGACCGCATCCGCTTTGTCCCGGCACCGGACCCCGCAACCGGGGAACCCGGCAGCCCCGGACGTTCCGGGCACGACGGCGGCAAGCACGACGGCGGCAAGCAAGACGGCGGCAAGCTCGACGGCGGAGGCCGGAAATGAACCCGTGGGCAGGAATTGCCTGGCTGGTGGTGCTGTTGCTCGGCAATGCGTTCTTTGTGGCCGCCGAGTTCGCCATCATGTCCGCCCGGCGCAGCCAGATCGAACCGCTGGCGGACGCGGGTTCCAAGCGCGCCAAAGTCACCTTGGGGGCGATGGAAAACGTCTCCCTCATGCTGGCTTGTTCGCAGCTGGGCATCACAGTGTGCTCGCTGTTGATCCTCAACGTTGCCGAACCTTCCATCCACCACCTGCTGTCCACGCCGCTGCACGCCCTGGGCGTTGCAGAGAGCATTGCCGCGCCCGCGGCGTTTGTGGTGGCGCTGCTGCTGGTGACGTTCCTGCACGTGACGTTTGGGGAGATGGTGCCCAAGAACATGAGCGTCTCCGCCGCCGACAAGGCGGCCCTGCTGCTGGCCCCGCCGCTCGTCTTCATCGGCAAGCTGGTGAGGCCCGTGATCGTGGCACTGAACTGGAGCGCCAACCACATTGTCCGGCTGTTCCGGATCGTGCCGCAGGATGAGGTGTCGTC
The DNA here is from genome assembly GCF_025548615.1 of Arthrobacter sp. A2-55. Lineage (NCBI taxonomy): Bacteria > Bacillati > Actinomycetota > Actinomycetes > Micrococcales > Micrococcaceae > Arthrobacter > Arthrobacter sp. A2-55. The sequence goes on from NZ_JAJLOZ010000099.1 coordinate 1,884, forward strand.
CTCCTTCACCCTGGAGGAAGTGCAGTCCATCGTGGCCGAATCCACGCGCAGCGGGCTGGTGGATGACCTGACCGGGCTCATCAACGGGGCGCTGGAGTTTTCCACCCAGCGTGCCGGCGGCATCATGGTGCCGCTGGAGCAGGTGGTGACGCTGCCGGCGTCGGCCACGCCGGTGCAGTTTGAGCACAAGGTCGGCAAGACGGGGTTCTCCCGCTTTGTCCTGACCGACGACGGCGGCACGCTGTTGGGCTACCTTCACCTGAAGGACGTGTTGCCCATCCCGGCGGAGCGCTATGAGCTGCCCATCGGGGAGGCCCGCGTGCGCTCCATGGTGAACCTGTCCGTGGATGAGGAAATTGAGGATGCGCTGGCCATCATGCAGCGCACCGGATCGCACGTGGCCCGCGTGATTTCCGCCGACGGCCAAACCGTGGGCGTGCTGTTCCTGGAGGATGTGATTGAGCAGCTGGTGGGCGAAATCCGCGACGCAACCCAGACGCAGATCCACGAACGCAAAAAGGCTTGATGCGAACGGTTCCCAATATGCGTTATGCTGGGTGCAGACTTATTGGTAACAATTCTCATTAGCATCCTTCGGAGGACACCGCATGCAGCTGCGCCGCACCACACTGACCCTCGCATTGGCCGTGGCGGCGTCGCTGCTGCTGGGGGCCTGCGGCGGCGGTTCCAGCGCGGCCACGGGCAAGCAGGCAGGCGGCGGAACGATCGCCGTGGTGGCCTCAACCAATGTGTATGGCAGCATTGCCGAGGCTGTGGGCGCGGACCGGGTGTCCGTCCATTCCATCATTGCCAGGGCCGACGCCGACCCCCACTCCTATGAGGCCACGGCCCAGGACAAGCTGGCCGTCTCCAAGGCCGCCGTCGGCATTGAAAACGGCGGCGGCTACGACGATTTCTTCGGCCAGCTGGCCAAGGGGATCCTCGATCCCGCAAAGGTCATCAACGTCAGCCGGCTCTCCGGCCTGGACACTGGTCCGGACTTCAACGAGCACCTGTGGTACTCGCTGCCCACCATGTCCAAGCTGGCTGACCAGCTGGCCGTGCGTTTCTCCGCGCTGGACGCTGCCCACGCGGGCGAGTTTGCCGCCAACGCCAAGGCCTTCAAGGACACGCTGGCCGGCATTGAGGCAACCCTGGCCGGAGTCAAGGCGGCCCACCACGGAGCCGCGGCAGCCATCACCGAACCCGTGCCGCTGTACCTGCTGAAGGAGGCGGGCCTGGCCAATGCCACCCCTGCAGCGTTCAGCACGGCCATCGAAAACGGCTCCGACGTCCCCACCACCGTGCTCCGGGATACAGTAAACCTCATGACAAACGGAACCGTGGCCCTGCTGGCCTACAACCAGCAAACCGAGGGCCCGCAAACCGTGGAGGTCAAAAAGGCCGCCGAACAGGCGGGGGTGCCCGTGGTGGACTTCACCGAGACCCTGCCGCAGGGCAAGGACTACCTCCAGTGGATGGCCGCGAACGCAGCCCACATCCAGCAGGCCCTGGCCACCTCCAAAGCCACCGCGAAGTGAGCGCAACGTCCACGCCGCCCGGCGTCGCAGTTGCCAGCGCACCCGCCGTCAGCCTGCGCGGCGCCAGCCTGGCGTACGGGCCGCGCACCCTGTGGGACGGACTGGACCTGGACATTGCGCCGGGTGAATTCCTGGCCGTGCTCGGTGCCAACGGCAGCGGCAAGACAAGTTTCCTGAAGGTCCTGCTGGGGCTGGTGCCGCTAGGCGCCGGCACCCTGGCGATCGACGGCGAACCAGCCCGCCGCGGCAGCCGCGCCATAGGCTACGTGCCCCAGCAAAAGCACTTCCCGCCGGACACGCCCCTGAGGGCGCGGGACCTGGTCGGCTTGGGCGTGGATGGCCACAAGTGGGGCATCCGGCTGCGCGGGCGCGCATACCGCAAGCGGGTTGACGCGCTGCTTGCCGAGGTGGGGGCCGCGTCCTACGCGAAGATTCCGGTGGGCATGCTCTCCGGCGGCGAGCAGCAGCGGCTGCGCATTGCCCAGGCCCTGGCGCCGAACCCCAAGGTGCTGCTCTGCGACGAACCTTTGCTCTCACTGGACCTGCACCACCAAAGGGCCGTGAGCGCCCTGGTGGGGCGGCAGGCAAAACGCAACGGGACCGCCGTCGTATTTGTCACGCATGAAATCAACCCGATCCTGGAACACGTTGACCGGGTGCTGTACCTGGCCGGCGGGCGATTCACCATCGGCACCCCCGGGGAGGTCATGACCACGGAAGTGCTGTCGCGGCTCTATGGCACACACGTTGAGGTGCTGCACAGCCACGGGCGGATTGCCGTGGTGGGCATGCCGGACAGAGTGCTGGACGGCCACCCCGAGGAACTTCCCGGCGCGGAATTGCAGGGGCAGCCATGAACTGGTCGGACTTTTCCCACGCCGTTTTCAACTTCACCGACTATGCCCAGCTGCTGCCGCTGTTCCGCGATTCCCTGCTGGCCGGGGCCATCCTAGGCCTGGTCGGCGGCCTGATCGGCACCTTTGTCATGATGCGCGACCTGGCCTTCGCCGTCCACGGCATAGCCGAACTGTCCTTTGCCGGGGCGGCCTTTGCCCTGCTGGTCGGCGCGGACGTCATTTTCGGTTCACTGGCCGGCTCCGTGCTGGCCGCGCTTTTGCTCGGCGTCATGGGGGTGCGGGCCCGGGAGAAGAATTCGGTGATCGGCGTCATCATGCCGTTTGGGCTGGGCCTGGGCATCTTGTTCCTGTCCCTCTACCAGGGACGCGCGGCGAACAAGTTTGGCCTGCTGACAGGGCAGATCGTGTCCGTTGACTCCACGCAGCTCTCCGCCCTGGCGGCCACTGCGGCGGTGGTCATCGCCGGGCTGGTGCTCATTTGGCGGCCCCTGACCTTTGCCAGCGCCGACCCGGACATTGCCGCGGCCCGGGGCATCCCGGTGCGCACCCTGTCCTTGGCCTTCATGTTCCTGCTCGGGATTTCCGTGGCCCTGTCCATCCAGGTCGTGGGGGCCCTGCTGGTGCTGGCACTGCTTATCACCCCCGCGGCGGCGGCCCTCCAGGTGACGGCGGCCCCGCGCAAGGTGGTGCTGCTCAGCGTGGCCTTCGCCATCATCTCCACAGTGGGCGGCATCATGCTGGCCCTGGGCGGGAGCATCCCGATCTCCCCGTACGTCACAACGCTTTCCTTCCTGATCTACGTGCTGTGCCGCGGCGTGGGTGCCGTGCGGCGCCGCCGCGGCTGGACAGTGCGGACACCCTTGGAAGCTGCGCACGCCTAGGCCGCAGCCGTGCGCCACTTCTAAAGTGGCGCACGATTGGCCCCTGACGGTGCGCAGCTCCAAGGGCTAGCGTTGGTGCATGGACTGGTTGGGCGGCTGGCTTGGCGGCTGGTTTGGCACGGCGGACTTCGGGCTGGCGCGCTTTGTGCTCCAGCGCGGCATAGCGGCCATTTTCCTGCTCGCCTTTGTCTCCAGCGCCCTGCAGTTTCCGGCACTGCTGGGCGAACACGGCCTGCTGCCCGTGCCGCGATACCTGGACCGCGTGGCGCGCCCGCCCGGGCCTACACTCTTCCGCTGGCGGTACTCGGACACGCTGCTGCGTACCGTGGCCTGGACCGGCGCGGCCCTGGGCCTGTCCGTGGTGGCGGGCCTGCCGCAGCGCGGGCCAGCCTGGGTGCCAATGGCCGTGTTCCTGGCGATGTGGCTGCTGTACATGTCGATCGTCAACGTGGGGCAGGTCTTCTATGGCTTTGGCTGGGAGATCCTGCTCCTGGAGGCCGGCTTCCTGGCCGCCTGCCTGGGCTCAAACCAAACCACGACGCCGGCCGTCACCCTCTGGCTGTTCCGCTGGCTGGTGTTCCGGCTGGAGTTTGGCGCCGGACTCATCAAGATGCGCGGCGACCCGGCCTGGCGGGACCTCACGGCGCTGTACTACCACCATGAAACCCAGCCCATGCCCAACCCCCTCAGCTGGTTCTTCCACCACCTGCCACGGCCGCTGCACAAGGTGGAGGTGCTGGGCAACCACCTCGCACAGCTGGTGGTGCCGTTCTTCCTGTTTGCCCCGGCTCCCGTGTCCACCGTGGCTGCCGCGGCCATCATCCTCACGCAGTGCTGGTTGGTGCTGTCAGGAAACTTTGCGTGGCTGAACGCCGCCACCATCGTGCTGGCATTCTCCGCCGTGGCAACTCCCGCGGTGCCTGCCGTGGCACCGGGCGGGCCGGGGATGCCCACCTGGTTTGCCGCCGTCGTGCTGGCGGTGGGGGCGCTCATGCTGGTGCTCAGCTGGTGGCCGCTGCGCAACTTGTTTTCCCGGCACCAGGTGATGAACGGCAGCTTCAACCGGTGGCGGCTGGCCAACGCCTACGGGGCGTTCGGCTCCATCACGCGGGACCGCCTGGAGGTGGTGGTGGAGGGCACCTTGGGCGATCCCCGCGGCGGTGGCTGGATGGAATACGGCTTCCGCGGCAAGCCGGGGGAGCCCGGACGGATGCCGCGGCAATGGGCGCCCTACCAGCTGCGCCTGGACTGGCAGATGTGGTTCCTGGCGCTGGGGTCGCCCGGCCTGAATTGGTTTGTGCCGTTCCTGAACAAGCTGCTCGACGCCGACCCGGCCACCTTGGGCCTGCTGCGCCACGACCCGTTCGCCGGGGAACGGCCCGCCTGGGTCAGGGCGCGCGTGTTCAGCTACCGGTACACCACGTGGGCCGAGTGGCGCGGGAGCGGTGATTGGTGGGTGCGTGAGCCGCTGGGCCAGCTGGTGCCGCCCGTCAGCCGCGGCAGCCATTAACGGCTGCGCGCGCTCAGGCCGCCGCGCACTCGGGGCACAGGCCGTAAATCTCCACCGTGTGCTGGACCTGTGTGAAGCCGTTTTCGCGGGCGATCCGCGCAGCCCAGCTCTCGACCGCCGGCGCCTCAATCTCCACCGTTTTGCCACAGTTGCGGCACAGCAGGTGGTGGTGGTGGCTGGTGGCCGAGCAGCGCCGGTACACGGCCTCGCCCTCGCCGTTGCGCAGGGTGTCCACCAGGCCGTCGTCGGCCATGGAAGCCAGGATCCGGTACGTGGTGGCCAGGGACACGCGCACGTCCTGTTCGTGGAGCAGGCGGTGGAGCTCCTGGGTGCTGACAAAGTCCTCCAGGCCGTCAAGGGCCGCACTGATGGCCAGCCGCTGCTTGGTGACGCGCTGTTCCCTGACCGGCACTTCAGACATGCTTTTGACCCGCTTTCCGACTCCAAATCCAATTAACCAGCCTAACGCACCGGCACGGTATTAGGCTGGCAGCATGTTGCTGACCAAATACACGCACGCCTGCATCCGCCTCGAAAAGGAAGGACGGGTGCTGGTGATCGATCCCGGCACGTTCTCCGAAACAGACCGGGCCCTGGCGGGTGCCGATGCCATCCTGATCACCCACGAGCACGCCGACCACATTGACCAGGCCGCGGTCCTGGGCGCCCTGGCAGCCAGCCCGGCGCTGGCCATCCACGCGCCGGCCGGGGTGGCCCGCACCCTGCGCGAGGCTGCGCCGCAGTCGGCCGGGCAGGTGCACGACGCCTCTGCCGGGGAAACCTTTGCGGTGGCGGGTTTCAACGTGCTTGGCGTGGGAGGCCAGCACGCCGTCATCCACCCGTCCATCCCCGTGGTGGCAAATGTCGGCTTCGTGGTGGATGGGGCTGTCTACCACCCGGGCGATTCGCTGATCGTGCCGGCGGGCGTCCAGGTGGACACGCTGCTGGTTCCCGTGCACGCACCGTGGTCCAAGGTGGCCGAAGTGGTGGACTTTGTGGTGTCCGTACGGGCCCGCAGAGCATTCCAAATCCACGACGCACTGCTGAACCAGGCGGGCCTGTCCTTCACGGAGTCCCACATTGGGCGGATCGGGGCCGAGCACGGCACCGAATTCCGCCACCTGGCACCCGGGGAATCGGTGGAACTATAGCGCCGTTCCCTGGCGATTCCTAGCCTGCCCACACACCCGTCTCGAAGAAAGAGCGGATGGTGGCCGCGTGTGGCTCCGGGTCCAGGCCCTTGCCGGCCAGCCACGCGGGGTTGTTATAGCTGCCCGCGTACCGCTCGCCGCCGTCGCACATCAACGTGACTACGCTGCCCTGCTCGCCGCGGGCCACCATGCCGGCCACCAGCTGCCACACGCCCCACAGGTTGGTGCCTGTGGAGGGGCCCGCGGCCATGCCGGACAGTTCGGTGAAGTGCGCCATGGCCGCCACGGACGCGGCGTCGGGGATCTGGAGCATGTGGTCGATCACGCCCGGCACGAAGCTGGGCTCCACGCGGGGCCGGCCAATTCCCTCGATCCGGGAGGAGTTCCCGGTCACCACGGACGCGTCGCCGGAATTCCACGCCGGATAGAACGCGGAGCCTTCCGGATCCACCACTGCCAGCTGCGTGGAGTGGCCGTGGTAGCGGATATACCGGCCGATCGTGGCGGACGTGCCTCCCGTGCCGGCGCCCACCACCACCCAGGCCGGTTCGGGGAAGCGTTCGTGCGAGAGCTGGGTGAAGATGGACTCGGCAATGTTGTTGTTGCCCCGCCAGTCCGTGGCCCTCTCGGCGTAGGTGAACTGGTCCATGTAGTGCCCGCCGGTTTCGGCAGCGATGGCCGCCGCGGCCGAATACACCTGGTCCGCCTGCTCCACCAAGTGGCAGCGGCCCCCGAAGCTCTCGATCAAGGCAACTTTTTCCGGGCTGGTGCCGCGTGTCATGACGGCAACAAAGTCCAGGCCCAGCAGCTGCGCAAAGTACGCCTCCGAGACGGCCGTGCTGCCCGAGCTGGCCTCCACCACCGTAGTGCCCTCGTGGATCCAGCCGTTGACCAGTGCAAACAGGAACAAGGACCGGGCCAGGCGGTGCTTCAGGCTCCCCGTGCGGTGGCAGGATTCGTCCTTGACATACAGGTCCACGCCCCACTGCTCCGGCAGCTCGATCTTGTAGAGGTGCGTATCTGCGGAGCGGTTGTTTTCCGCCTGAACCATGCCGATGGCACGATGGGTCCAGGCCTGGGCTGAGTGGGAGGAAGTCATGAAGCCAGCGTAGCGCGCTACATTTGAGGCACGCCAAAACAAGCAACCCCGAGGGAGCCCCGCATGACCGTGTTAATGAGTGTTTCCGAACTCCGGGAGCGCCTCGCCGCCGGCGCGCGGACCGTGCTGCTGGACGTGCGCTGGGCCCTGGGCGATCCGCACGGCCGTGAGCATTACCTTGCCGGCCACCTCCCGGGCGCTGTCTTCGTCAACATGGAAACCGAGCTGGCCGGCCACGGGGAACCGCGCGACGGCCGCCACCCGCTGCCCGCCGAGGCAGACTTTGCCGCGGCCGTCCGCCGCTGGGGCATCAATGCCGGGGACACGGTGGTGGCGTACGACGACGCCGGGGCTGCCGCCGCTGCCCGCGCCTGGTGGCTGTTGGGTTACGCGGGCTTTGACAACGCCTACCTGCTCGACGGCGGACTGGCAGCCTGGCGTGCAGCGGAGCTGCCGCTCGCCCAAGGTGAGGAACGCGCGGAGCCGGGGAACGGCGTCGTGCATTATGGGCACAAGGCCGCCGTGGACATTGACGGGGCCGCAGCCTGGCCGGGGCACGGGATCCTGCTGGATGCCCGGGCGGGGGAGCGGTACCGCGGGGAGGCCGAGCCCGTTGACCCGCGGGCCGGGCACATTCCGGGCGCCGTGAGTGCACCCACCACAGGGAATCTTGCCGCGGACGCCACGTTTCTGCCGGCCGCGGAGTTGCGGGCGCGGTTTGCGGCCCTGGGCGTGGCCGACGGCGCCGAGGTGGCCGTCTACTGCGGTTCCGGCGTCACGGCGGCCCACGAGGTGGCGGCGCTGGAGATTGCCGGATTCACGGCTGCGCTGTTCCCGGGGTCATGGTCGGCGTGGTCCAACCGTCCGGAGCGCCCCGTCGAGACGGGCGCGGCGGGCGATAGGGTTGAACCATGACGCAAGCAAAAGCATACGCAGCCGTGTCCGCGACGTCCGGCCTGGCCCCCACCACCATCGAACGCCGCGACCCCGGGGCGCACGACGTGGAGATCGCCATTGACTTCTGCGGGCTGTGCCACTCCGACGTCCACACCATCCGGGCCGAATGGGGAGGGACCACGTACCCGCTGGTTCCGGGGCATGAAATTGTGGGCAAAATCAGCCGCATCGGTGCCGACGTGACCGGGTTTTCCGTGGGAGACACCGTGGGCGTGGGCTGCATGGTGGACTCCTGCCGCGAATGTGATTCCTGCCTGGAAGGCTTTGAGCAGTATTGCGAAAACGGGAACACCGGCACGTACGGGGTGGTGGACCGGCGCAACGGGGGCGGCATCACGCAGGGAGGCTACTCCTCCTCGATAGTGGTGGATGAGAACTACGTGCTGAACGTGCCGGCGGGGCTGGACCCGGCCGGCGTCGCGCCCCTGCTGTGCGCGGGGATCACCACCTACTCGCCACTGCGGTACCTCGACGTGCAGGAGGGCGATTCAGTGGGTGTGGTGGGGCTTGGCGGGCTGGGGCACATGGGCGTGAAAATTGCCAAGGCCCTGGGCGCCACAGTCACCGTTTTCACCACGTCGCCGGCCAAGGCTGACGCTGCCGTTGCGCTGGGGGCCGACCACGTGGTGGTCTCCTCCGATCCGGCCCAGATGCACGCCGCGAAGCACACGCTCAATGCCATTTTGGACACCGTGGCGGCCGTGCACGACATCAACCCGTACCTGGGCACGCTGGCCCGGGACGGCGCCCTGATCCAGCTGGGCCTGCCGCCTGCCGACATGCCGCCGGTGCGGCCCGGGCTGCTGATCCGCAAGCGGCTGGCCTACGGCGGATCGCTGATCGGCGGCATTGCCGAGACCCAGGAAATGCTGGACTTCTGCGCAGAGCACGGCATTGTCTCCGACATTGAAATGGTCACCGCGGACGGGCTGGACCACGCCTATGACCGCATGGTGGCCGGCGACGTCAAATACCGTTTTGTGCTGGACAATTCGACCCTCTAGGAGCCTTTCGTGAGCACGCTGTTTACCAAGATCATCAATGGCGAGATTCCCGGCCGCTTCATCTGGAAGGACGAATCCTGTGTGTCCTTTTTGACCATTGGGCCCCTGACGGACGGGCATGCCCTGGTGGTGCCGCGGCTGGAGGTGGACAAGTGGACGGACGCCGCTCCGGAGCTGGTGGCGAAGCTGATGGCCGTTTCCCAGACCATCGGGCAGGCGCAGCTTTCGGCGTTTGGGGCGCCCCGGGCCGGGCTGATTGTTGCCGGCTTTGAGGTGGAACACCTGCACGTCCACGTGTTCCCGGCCTACGGACTGGAGAATTTTGACTTCAAGGCCGTGGACAACAACCCGGACCCTGCGGCAATGGACGCCAGCGCCGAAAAGATCCGCGTGGCCCTGCGTGCGGCCGGCCACGGCGAGTTCGTCCCCGAATCCTAGGCCCCTTTTCCCGACGCTCGGTTGCAATCGGGGGATTTTTCTTGGACGCTCGGTTGCAACCGGGGGAGTTTTCTTGGACGCTCGGTTGCCAGTGGCAAGATTGGGCTGCAGGTGCGGCGATCGTTGATGGAAGGGGCTGTAGTGGGGACGGTCCTGGCATTGCTGTTGCGGCACTTGGCAGCGGAAACGCCCATCAAGCCGGAAGGTTTCACCTTGGTTGCCGTCGACGGTGTTGACGGGAGCGGAAAGTCTACTTTTGCGGCGGCGTATGCGGAAGCCCTGTCAGCGCTCGGACACCCTGTGGTGCTTATCCACGCGGACGACTTTCTCAATTTGCGCGCTGTGCGCCACTGCCGGGGCAGGGACTCCCCTGTTGGCTTCTGGCTGGACAGTTATGACTATTCGGCCCTGGAGCGGGACGTCCTGATTCCTTTTGGTCCAGGGGGCGACGGCGGCTACCGGGCCGCGGCCACGGACCACCGGCGCAACGCCGCCGTGGATTCGCCCCTGGTGCAGGCCCGCCCCGGTTCCGTTTGCATTGTTGAAGGCATGTTCCTGCACCGCCGCGAGTTGGCGTGGCGGTGGGCCTATTCGGTGTTCCTGGACGTGCCGTTCACAGAAACAGCCCGGCGAATGGCCGTCCGGGACGGCACCCCGCGGGACCCCGGCCACCCGGGGATGCGGCGCTACATCGAAGGGCAGCGGCTTTATTTTGCCGACTCCAAACCTTGGCTCCGTGCCACGCGGGTGGTGGACAACACTGACCCGCTGGCGCCAATTGTGGGCTAGCATTCTGCCAATGCACTTCGTGGCAGGGGGGGACCGCACCGTGGAAACTTATTGGCTGGCAGCCAGGGAAAACCTCCATGTCCGGAGGTCCCCTTGACGGCGGACCAGCCCGAACCCCGCAGGGACCTGCGCCGGTCCGCCTCCGGCCGGGTGCCCCAATGGGTCCTCGACGAAGAGGCTTCCGGTCTCGCCGCCCGGGCAGGATTCGACAAAGCCGCAGGCCCTCGACCGGGGCCGCGGCGAAAGAAGCGTGAGCCCCGCCGTTCACGAGGCAGGGCGCCACGCCTGCTGCGCACCATTTGTTTAGTTCTGGCGGTAGCGCTTATTGTCACCTATTACGCGTTCCCGGGCCTGCTCCGCGACGCCACAACGGCCATTGCCGGGGAACAGTTCTCCGCTCCGCAATCCGGCGTCGGGCCTGCGTCCACCTGGCGTGCAGGGTACCCGCCGCGCGGCGTTGAGGCGCAGAAGCAGCCGCTTGGGCATCCCGCCGAGATGTCGCCGTCGAGCAGTTCCTATGTCTATATCGATGGGGATTCCAAAAGCCGCTTCGTTGCCTACGACCCCTGCCGGCCCATCCACTTTGTGACCCGACCCGACCACGCGCCTTCAGGCGCACGCCAACTCATCACGCAGGCAGTGGCCGCAGCGTCTAAGGCAAGCGGGCTAACGTTCATTGACGACGGCGACACTACGGAGGGCTACTCCAAGGACAGGAACGCGTACCAGCCGGACCGTTACGGAAAGCGCTGGGCGCCCGTGCTGATCGTTTGGGAAACGACTGACGAGCAGCCGCAATTTGCCCCAAGTGCAGTTCCCGGGGCCAAGAACATTGCCGGACTTGGCGGCAGCCAGGCAATAGTCGGCGACTCGGGGAGCCGGGTCTTCGTCACTGGGGATGTCCAGCTCAACGCAACCGCCCTGGGCGAATTGATGACGAGACTAAATGGTCCCGCGTTGGTGACGGCCGTCGTCAAACACGAACTGGGCCACGTCCTTGGGCTGGGACATGTAGGGGACCCCACACAGCTGATGTACGAAACTGCGCAGCCAGGAGTCGCAAGCTACGCGGCCGGTGACCTTGCCGGCCTCGCGACGCTGGGGCAAGGGAAGTGCTTCCCCAATCACTAGGACTGCATTTCTGGAGGGAGCGTTGGTGAAAACACCCCTTTTTGATGAGGGAGCGTCGGTGAAAACACCCCCGATTGCAACCGAGCGTCGGGAAGACGGGGAGACGGGGAGGCGCCGGGGCGGCGTCCGGGGGGCGT